>NZ_JBHNYX010000074.1:0-12648 GCF_054960505.1 Alteromonas sp. G4i13
GTTTGGAAGGAACAAAAAATGGGGTCAGAGTACATTAATACTTCTAATACTCCTCGAAATCAAAACAGCCCTTAACAAAATGCTCGAGAAATGAAAATGTACTCTGACCCCATTTCTTTAAAAGTGATAGGCGTAGGATAGGTTCAGGAAGTCTAATCCGGGGTTGTCATTGTTGAAGCCGCCGTTTGAAAAGTGCATATAGCGCAGTGCGACATGTTGTTTTTTATCGATCTCTACAAAAACACCTAATCTGTCTTCGAACTGATAGTTAGATCCAATATCTTTACCAGCGACTTTCTGATTACCTATGTAACTCGCTCCTATCCCCGCTTCTATATATACGGGATATTTGTCATAGAGCGTTGAAACCTGTTTCATAAATACAGGAGTTAATGACGCGCCGTAGCTTGTACTATGTGTATCGTTTTCACCATACTCCCACACTACGGCACTCACTTCCCAGTATAGCTTTAGGTCGCCAAACCAATCAGTAGTAAGCGTTTGTTCAAGTGGCCTGTACGCGAAGCGCATACCATCGATATCGTCAAAGCCGTGCATATAATCTACACTCACGGTTTGTTTCGCTTGTACGCTACTTGCGGTGAAAATAATGAAAAAAGAAAATAGAAGTAGTGATGCCTGTTTCATAATTGCTCCTTGATCTGATAATCAACAAGCAAAATTTTTTCCAATTAAAAATTATTTTAATTTCAAAGAGATAATAAAAACTAAATGCCGAACTATTCCACGCGAGTAGTGTAATTTACTGACACTGTTGAAGTTTTTACAAAGGTGTCCAGCGTGTATCTGCACTTACATGTTGCTCTTCCATCAGACGCTCGATCAGTTGCTTTGTATCTTCAATACCATACTTCGCTTTAATTTTATTTATGCTTTCAGATTCTGAAAGTATGAATGTATTGAGCTCGGCAATGATCTCGGGGTGTCTTAAGGTTGATAGCGAAAATGAGACAACGTTGTGTGGCAGGGTTAAATCAGCGGCAAATGGTCCCATTTGCGGAAAGCGACGAGCAACGTTTTTAGCGGCATTATATTCCACATCTAAAGCATCTACTTTATCGCTCTGTAGAAGGTTAAGCCCATCATAAATACTGTTTACGCCTGTTACCTTAACGGTACCGTTCTTAATTTGCTGTTCCCACTTTACAGGGGAAAATCCGTCTGGCGTGGCAAGTTTTGTTATATGAGTAATTCCTTTACCAAGGTTATCTGTTTTAACCAAAGTCACGGCGAATGTTTCTGCCAGAGGTTCAGAATATACTTTGTTAAGGCTATGGGTTATTTGATCATACCATCTGGCGTTATCAGGAAAGACAAAGTCTACATTGCCTTTTTTCAATTCTATTTGAAGGCGTTTAACTGGCATGCTCAAGTATACAAAGCGATGTCCGCTTTGCTTTGAGAATGCTTCAAGAATAGCCCAACCCAACCCCTTTTCATGATCCGATGAAAAGTTGTAATACGGATAATATTCAATATTTTGAGCGCCTACGATATAGGTGTCGGCTGAAACAAAAGGACTTGAAAGTGTGCATGTAACTGGCAATACCGCCATTTGCACAAAGCGACGAATACTATTTCCAAACCTCTTCAATTTTCAATCCTTGTTCTATCAAAAGCTTCTGAGACAACTGCTCGAAAGGGGTTATTCCGTATTTTGTTTTTATACTATCAATTAATTCTGGATTTGAGGATATGAACTTATTAAGTTCACTAATAATGTCTTGATGATAAAGCGTAGATAGGGAAAAAGGAATTTCATTATGTGGAAGCGTCAAATCTAAAGTAAATGCATCTTGCTCATATGATAGAGGAGCAGATCGCTGGCTAACGAAATACTCTAAATCTAACCCGTCTACACGTTCTTGGTACAAAAGCGCCAAGCCTTGTTGAATATCCGTAACCCAAGTTATTTGGGTACGTTGAGTGTCTATTCTTTCTTGCCAATTTACCGGTGTGAAGCCTAACGGCATGGCGAGGTTTTTTATCTTTTCGATGCCTTTCCCAGCGTTCTGTCGTTTTACAATTGTCCCCGTTACTGCGCTGGTTAATGGGAGGGAAAAGTACTTGTCATTTGAAGTGGTAATGCTGTTATACCAGCCTCTATTATCAGGGTATACAAAGTCAACATTACCTTTAACTAACTCGAGTTGAAGCCGTCTTATAGGCAAGCTTAAATACACAAACTCGTGTCCCGAAGCTTCAGAAAAAGCTTCTAAAATTGACCAAGCAACCCCTTTATCTGTTGATGATGCAAAATCGTAATGGGGGAAATAAGCTAAGTTTTGTGCGCCAATCACATATTTATCTGCATAAATATTAAGGCTAAACAAACAGCCAATGAAAAGCCCAATACATCGCATCATTCTAAACTCCAAAATGACTACAGCAATTTACAATATACAAATAAATTATCTTTGAAGCATTTCCTTGAGAGGAAGTTTTTTAATACAAAAATAAATCGCATAGCTATACACCATAATTTATCGTTTTGCGGGTGTAAAATACTCAGTGAAAATCTCTTGAACTTAATGACAGCTTTTCGAGCCACGGCGTCCGATCAATAAGCTTACCTGCGATGATATGAATAACTCCCTCTTTGGAGCGTTCAATAATACCATTTACCTGTAGCAGTTTAGCTTTTAAGAATGTTTGTTGCTGAGCACGAGCGGTAGCTTGCCACACCACAACGTTCATATTGCCTATATCATCTTCTAAAGTTAGAAAGGTAACGCCTGCGGCTGTACCCGGGGCCTGTCGACCTGTTACTGCGCCGAGTACTTTTACAACAGATTTATTGGTCTTGTCTTTAAGCGAATTGGACCAGCTTATGTCTTTAAGCTTATGTTGCTTTTTGAGTAAAGAAATAGGGTGGTTATTTACCGATAAGCCGGTTGAGGCATAGTCTTCTAGTAAATTTTCTGCCTCAGAAGGCGTAGCGCCGAGCGGTGTGGTATTTTTATCTGCATAAAATTCGTCGGTATCGAAAAGTGGTAGACGGGTTTGGGTATCCATAATTCGCCAGCGGGTTTCATACCGATTGCCTGAAATCGTGCGAAGGGCATCGGCGCTGGCCAGTGCCTCTAGTTCGTGACTTTTAAGCGATAACTGCTGTAATTGTTCAACATTGGTGTAGCTTTTGTCTGAACGGTTTTCCACGATAAGCTGAGACGATGCTTCACTTAAGCCTTTAATAAGCTTAAGACCAAGCCGAATGTGTTTTTTTTGGCCTTGTACCACCAGAGAATGCTCAACGTCAGATTGGTTAACACAGGGCGCTTCTACCCGTATGTTGTGACGCTTAGCATCTTGAACTAACTGAGACGGAGAATAAAACCCCATGGGCCAGCTATTTAACAGCGCTACGTAGAACTCAACAGGAAAGTAAAACTTCAACCAGCAAGACACATAAGCTAATACGGCAAAAGATGCTGAGTGCGATTCAGGAAAGCCGTAACCTGCAAAGCCTTTTATTTGTTCAAATAAGTTGTGGGCGAACGTACTGTCATAGCCTTTATCCGTCATCCCCTTAATAAGCTTGTCTCTGAACTCAAAAATTCTACCGTCTTTTTTCCAGCTCGCCATGGCGCGACGCAGTTGATCGGCTTCTCCGCCACTGAAGCCAGCTGCAACCATGGCAAGCTGAATCACTTGCTCTTGGAAGATAGGCACGCCCATGGTTCGAGACAGAACTTTCTCCACATCTTTAGATGGGTAGCTAATGGTTTCGTTGCCGTGTCGGCGTATCAAATAAGGGTGGACCATATCACCCTGAATCGGACCTGGCCGTACAATGGCTATTTGTACGACCAAATCGTAATAGCGACGAGGTTTGAGCCTTGGCAGCATAGACATCTGAGCCCGTGATTCTATTTGAAAAACGCCTACCGTATCGGCCCGACAAATCATATCGAAAACCTGTTTGTCATCTCCGAGCTTAGTAATGAACGGAATACTGGTTTCAACAGGGTATTGTTTATTGATAAGAGAGAATGCACGACGTATAGCGCTCAACATCCCAAGCGCCAGTACATCCACTTTTAAAAGGCCTAAGGTTTCAATGTCGTCCTTATCCCACTGAATAATAGTACGCTCTTCCATCGCGGCGTTCTCAACAGGAACAAGATCGTAGAGCGGCCCTGCGCTAATAACAAAACCGCCTACATGTTGCGACAAATGTCGGGGCGTGCCCAGTAAAGCTTCGGTAAGGGTAATTAACTGCTGCACCCTAAACTCTTCAGGGTTTAGCCCAAGCCCCGCCAGCTGAGATTTCCACGGAATAACGCTGTCTCGGCGATTAATCTGCTTTACCACAAAATCAAGCTGTGATTCGCTAAAGCCCAGCGCCTTGCCCACATCTTTAAAAGCCGACTTAAAGCGATAGCAAATAACCGTAGCCGCGATAGCGGTTCTTTCCCGGCCGTACTTTTGATAAATGTATTGGATGACCTCTTCACGGCGTTGATGCTCAAAATCCACATCAATATCTGGCGGTTCGTTACGCTCTTTGGAAATAAAGCGCTCGAACAGCACACTTATTTGCCTTGGGTCTACTGCGGTTATTTCCAAGCAATAGCACACTACCGAGTTGGCCGCAGAGCCGCGCCCTTGATACAAAATACGTTGTCGCTTGGCAAACTGAACAATGTCGTAAATGGTTAAAAAGAAATACTCATACTCTTGCTCGTCAATAAGCGTAAGTTCTTTTTCTATGGTTTGGCGAATATCAGGGGTTATACCTTCAGGAAAGCGCACTTTTATACCGGCCTCTACACGTTCCCGCAAATACGAAGTGGGCGTATACCCTTCAGGTACAAGCTCCGCAGGATAGTGGTAGCGCAGCTCTTCTAAAGAAAATGTGAAAGCGTGAGCAAGGGCATTGGTATTGGCAATCCATTTCTCAGGGTAAAGCTTCTTAATTTTTTGTACGGTTCGCAGACTACGCTCTGCATTACTCAACGCATCCCGACCTATTTTGTCTACACTGGTATGCACGTTAATAGCATGCAATACATGTTGAAGCGGCAGTCTGTCAGCGTGATGCATGAGTACACCTGTACAGGCAATAACAGGAAAAGGATAGGCAGACTGCAGATGATTGTAATGCGCAAACCTGTGGTGATCCCTTCCGTCTAATAGGCGCTGAGCGCCAATATAGGCATCAATACTAGGGTGTTTTTGCAGCCATTCAGCCCAATGCTTGTCTTTAGCTTCTTTGCCGCTTGGTAGCCAAATGAATTTGCAATGGCGAATGGTACGCAAGTCCCACTCAGCTAGTTGGTATTCACCTTTATCAGAGCGACGCCTCGCGTTAGTAATAATTCGGCATAGTTCGCTATAGGCCGCTTTGTTCGGGCACAACAGCACAAAAGATAAAGTGTCATCAAATACAAAGTAACTACCCACAATAAGCGTAATCGGTAGGCCCTGATGCTTAATTTCGTCGAAAGCCCGTACCACTCCCGCTACTGAGCATTCATCGGTAATGGCAAGTGCGTCGTAACCAAGGAAAGAAGCCGTGGTAACAAGCTCTGCGGGGGAAGAGGCACCGCAAAGAAAACTATAATTGCTTTGGCAAAAGAGCTCACTGTATTTCATGATATTGCCTTTACCTTTTTCTTTAACCGCATACCGCTAGCAAAAAAGGCCCTGCACCCACCAGCGGCTCTCTTCATCTTTAAACACTAAAAGCCTTACGCATTGCTCAGTTTGGGCGATGAAATAATCACGCTTTGTTGGGCTGTCATGCCACCACTCACTGTGTAATCGCACGGGGCCAAAGCAAATTTGGGTAGCCTGAATAAGCGGTTTAGGTACATCAAAGGTGAAGGTAGGCGTAATGTCACTGCTATAAGCGTAATTACCGGCACAGTTACCGACGCTCGGCTCCGTCACCGTCATATATTCAAATTGATGGCTGTCGGCAGCGCGAGGTTGAAACGTACTGTTATCGCCTAGCTTCGCGTTTAAGCGCCCAATTAATTGCTTTTGTGCAATATCGTTAAATCTGTCGCTAAAAAAATCGCCATTCTGCGTATCCATTTCTTCAAATTGCTGACAGGTAAGCGCAATGGCTGTAGCTGGCTCAGGCAACACCAGACTCTCAGTTTTAAGACTAAATAACGGCAGCCAACTTTTTACTGATGACTGAGGAAGCGCCGAACGTATATTAATATCCATTACAGGTGCTTCTCTGAAATGAATATGTACGCTGATGCTGGATGTATATAAGTTTCTTGCCCGTAAATAGTGAGATAAATGCTCAAACTGCTGGGTGACAAAAGGGGTTAGATGCTGCGTGTTTTCAATATCAAAAGGCAAGAGGATAAAATTATCGAAGTGCTCCAAAGGCCTAAATAACGTAACGCGTGGAAAGGTTTCTCCCCTTAACGCAGTAAGATACATAATGGTGTTATTGTCAAAGCGCCGCCCCAGCTCTTGTACCGGCATGGCAAGCAACTGTTGTACGCAGGAAACGCCCACCCTTGCCAATGAGTCAATGACCTTGGGAGATAGAGCCGTAAGAGAAAGCGGGCACGCACTTAGCGCTTTTTTTATGTCATCGGATGTATGCAAGTAAGTATTAAATTTATGAAGCGCTAATACTTTTGCGGCCTCAATTGTCCATGCGCTAGCAAAATGATAGCGAATATCTGCTTCTGCCAGAGCTTGGGTTAAAGTTTTCCACAGTGGCTTATGACCGCCATAGTAATGGGTTAGGTTATCTAGCCTTACTGCCAGACCGTTTACACTATTTGAGTGAATGTGGTTGTCTAATACGATGTCAGAAGCCAGTGGGTAAAGCCGATGGGCTAACTGCGTCAGCATATGCTTTTCGGCTTCTTCACTGAAAGGCAGAATATGTACGTAAGGGCATAGCGCCGCCGCTTGAGCTAGCCCATGCCCAATTTCAATACCTTCTTTTCTCGCAATATCATTACACTGCGTAATTTTGTTTGTTTTACTGCAGTACACCGCAACGGGGGTATTCGACGCTAACGATGAATACTGGTTATTAGATTCGTGCCTCGGCAATTGGCTATGGGCACGTTTACTTCTAGCCGCTTTGATGTGGCTGTCTAAAGTTAGTTGGTAGCAGTAAATATAAGCCCACAGCATCATTAGCTCACAGAGTGTAATGCCTGATCGGAAAGTGTGTTGTGTGCCATGGCCCATTTAATAGCCTGATTGTCGGGTGTCCACCGATGGGAAATAACAATGTTATCTTTGGGCCACCCATGACGCTGCTTGCGTATGTTCACTGCCAAAGCGTGGGGTTTACCCTTTAGCGCGATATCCAACGTAATGGGTAATGCACCGTCGCTTTGATTCGAAGGAGTGGCTTGTGAATCACTTAAGCTGGCCTTCGGATAACCTAACTGTGAGGCCTGCTGTTGCGGTGGAGTATACAGTAAGCACAGCGCATCATTATGCGTTGCTGCTACCTGTAGGCGTCGTGCTTCTTTTTGATTTACAGCATTACTCCACAGCACTACGCAATGGCAAGCCGTACTTTTTAAACATTGCTCTGCTGCCCACAACGACTCTTGTTCAGAACCTGGTTTTACTACCAGCACTTGTTGCGCTTTAAGCCCCAAGTTTTCTAACCACGGCGACTGTAGTAGCCCGGGAGGGTTAATAAATACCACCAGCTTATGCGTACGGTGTTGGCATATAACCTGTTTAAAGAGTGAAAGTTCACCCATGCCGGTTAACGAAGAGATACGGACAAGACCTGTAGATGCAACGCCACCGTTAAGTGCTTTATCCAGACGCGGAAAACCCAGTGAAAACTTGGTTTCACTTTGTCTCTGATCTCTGGCCCGCCAAATATGCGGGTGGTTATTAAGCACGGATAACGATTTATTCATGGTACTCAAAATAAACTGTATTTTTATACAGTATTATAGTGCAGCAATAACCCTTTTCAAGACAAAAGGTTTTTGGCTTGTTGTTTTAAGTGCTAACTTACTGATTAGTCTGGAAAGGTAAAAAGATTAAACTTTTAAAAGAGTGGGAACATGGCTAGGGTCGCTGACCTTACTACATAGCAACGCAGACGACCCTGCCATACAGTTAGCACTGTATAAGCGCTAACGAGGGACACAGAGTAAAATGTTACTCTTCAGATGGTTCTTTTTGAGCCTTTGCAGTCGTGCCGCTTACTGTTGCTGTAACGGTTTGGCAAAAAGCAATGAAGCCGTCGGCCGTATTTTTTGACCACACCATACGCACGTTGCTAGGGAGTGCTTTCACCACCTCACGAATTTCCTCAAGCGTCACTTCTTCATTAAGCAACACTTTATTCAGCGATTCCTCAAATGACATCCCTTTCTCACAACAGGCCATGACGATAGTCGAAAAGTTGCGCATAAGCGGGTGCAGCGCATTGTATTGAGTTTGGTCGATAAGGCGGCTTTTATAGGCACTTTCAATACGCGCAGTAAGATTTTTCTCTAACGCATCTGTAACAAGAACAAGGTTGCGATAAGCATACGTAACCTTGTTGTTGGTCTGTTTATTCGAGTGACGCAATAGCGCCAGCTCTTTCTGTAAATTCTGCGCTCGCAGCACAAAGTAAATTAAAAACAGGATAAGTAATCCAATAACACCAAATGCAACGATCATGTTTATTGTGCCTTTTGTTCTTCTATAAACGTATTGATGTTTTGCTCCAAGATAAACAATGGAACTGAGCCGTTTTCTAACACGGCGCGGTGGAATTTACGCACATCAAAACGCTCGCCTAATGCTTTCTCTGCCTTCTTGCGAAGGCCTTTAATTTTGATTTCACCAATCTTGTAAGACAAGGCTTGCGCTGGCCAAGAGATATAGCGGTCTATTTCAGTATTTACGTTGTGTTCTGAAAGCGCGGTGTTTTCCATCATATAATCAACCGCTTGTTGACGACTCCAGCCCATCGTGTGCATACCGGTATCCACAACCAAGCGACACGCACGCCACATTTCGTAGCTTAAGCGACCGAAGTTGTCGTACGGCGTTTCGTAAATACCTGCTTCAATACCTAAAAACTCAGAGTACAGACCCCAGCCTTCACCAAACGCTGAAATATAGGTGTTACGACGTACCATAGGTAAGTCTTCAAGCTCTGCTGCCAACGATATTTGAAGGTGGTGGCCAGGCACTGCTTCGTGCAATGTCAGTGCAGGCAATGCATACAAAGGGCGCTTATCGAGGGCATACGTGTTTACCCAGTAATATCCTGGCTGATCATCGCGGCTAGGATGAATGTAACGGCCCGTTGTATATTTGGGCGCGATAGCGTCTGGTACAGGCGCTACACCGTAGGGTGTTCTTGGCAGATACTCAAAGAGCGAAGGAAGTTTTGCGTCCATTTTCTTTGCAATAAACGACGCCTCTTTCAGCAAATCTTCAGCGCTGGTGGCATAGAATTGCGGGTCTTCGCGTAAAAACGTAATGAATTCGTTAATGTCGCCATCAAAGCCAAGCTCATCCACAATTTGCTGCATTTGCGCGCGAATGCGTTTTACTTCAGACAACCCTAAATCATGGATTTCCTGAGGCGTCATATCCGTGGTGGTGTAATGCTTGGCTCTATTGGCGTAATACGCCACGCCATCAGGCCAGTTATTCGCGGCAATATCTTCACGGGCACTAGGAATGTATTCATCTACCATGAAGTCGTAGAACATTTGATACGCAGGCAATACGCTGCTATTTATGGCAGCCTTGCCTTGCTCCGTTAGCGCTGATTTTTGCTCGTCAGTAAAGTACTCTGGAAAACGGGTAAATGGAGAATAAAAGCCACTGTCCTCGGCATTTTCAACAATGTATGACGCCACCGAGTTCTCAAACCCTTTCAGCACGACTTTAGGCTGCGTGTAGCCTTCTTTTAGCGCCTGTTTCATATACGCAATTTGTTGGTCAAAATAAGGCTTAAGCGCATTTAGGCGGCTAATGTAGGCCTGATAATCTTCTACGCGCTTAAAGGTGGATAAATTAGGAAGCGAGGCCATTGCACCGTGAAAGCCATATTCTGAATTGATAGGCACTAAATGCGCGCGATACGTATATTCGTCCACATAGTTAGCTAAACGATATTGTTGCATCAGCAAGGCAATATAAGCATCAGTAGAGATGTCTTCTTTTTTATACTGACTTAAGGTCTTTTGAAAAGTACGCCATTGTTCATTTTGTGCTTTCAGGGCTTTGGGAGAGTTGTCTGGTAATACGTGAGCGAGTGAAGTATCGCCTTCGCGAGAAGCTAGAAGCGGGGAAACCGAAAGCTCGTATTGCCAAATGTCATCAAGTAGTTGATACAAGCTTTCATCGTTAAGGTCCTTTGCAGATGAGCTAACGCTGCAAATAAATAATAATGCTGCTAAAACATAGCGATACATAAGGGTCTCCGGCAACCTTCACCGGAATGACCCGGCGGTTACTCTTTCGTTGGTGTATATATTGGACTAGGGAAAGCAGTTACTTTATCAGATTTATTTTCTAATTTAGTAATTTTGGCTGAACCTTTTTTATTTACGGCGTCAATGCGCAAAATGTTGTGCATCGGTACATAAGTTTTTGTTACTTCAGAAAATTCGGTTTTCAACCTTTCATGACTAGGGTCTACAACAACACTTGTGTGAGTATCCCACACAAAGTCACCTATCTCGATAAAGCCAAACAAAGCGCCCTGCATAAGGCTTTTCACGTATAACTCATAGCGCTCACCGTTGCTGATGAACTGAACGCGGTAAAGAATGTCGTCTTTTGACATAGATGCTGCTCTTCACTAAAAAAATATAAAAACACCCGGAAGCTGAGCCGGCATGCGACTGGCAATTTTACCTTGCTCATAAAATGCGAGCAACGGTAGGAAACACATGGTAAACGTAAGCAGTTTAATGGTATTCCGCCTATTAACTGCGTTACCATGATGCACACTTAGTTATATGGTGAAATTAGAATGATAAAAAAACTCCTTATAGGTAGTGCAATGACAGCAATGACCTTTGCTGCTACTGCCCATAACCACGCATCGACAGACAATGCTTTTAACCCTGATACACAGCGAATCAAATCGCACCTGTTTTTCCTAGCAGATGATTTGCTTGAAGGTCGTGACACGGGCTCTCGTGGCCATGAAATTGCGGCGCTATATATTGCGACCGAATTTGCTAAATATGGTTTGAAGCCAGCGGGTACAGACGGCTACATGCAAAACGTAGCGTTTCGCAAAGCGAATCTGGTTCAAGAGTCTCCCAAGTTTACTTTCACGCAAAACGGCGAAACCGTCGATTTTGACTACCCGAAAGAATATCTAGCTAGCCCGAGCTTGCTTAGCACCGAGGCCAACCTAAAAGGTGAAATGGTCTTTGTGGGCTACGGCATTGTGGCTGACGAGCTATCTCACAACGATTACAAAGACTTAGATGTAAAAGGTAAGGTTGTTGTAGCGCTTGCTGGTAAGCCAAGTGACTTTCCATCAGAAGAGGGCGCTCACTTTGCGTCTGGCTATCAAAAGCAAAAGTATGCGGTAGACAATGGCGCTATTGGCATGATCACTATCACAACGCCTAAAAATGAAAAGGTACGCCCTTATCAAAGCCGTTTGAACTACATCCATACGCCGCGTATGGCATGGTTAGACGACAGTGGTCAGCCTGCAAACAGCTTTTCTCAGCTTAAAGGTGGCGCTTACATGAGTGAAGGCGCTGCGCGTAAGTTATTTGAAGGCGCAGAAAAGAGCCTTGATGACGTTTATGCACAGCTTGAAGCCGACAAAGTACCGCAAGGCTTTGCGTTAAATGGCGTGGTTGATATCAGTAAGACGAGCGTACACGACACCATTACTAGCCCAAATGTTGTGGGTGTACTTGAAGGTTCTGACCCAGAGCTTAAAAACGAGTACGTGGTTTTCTCTGCTCACTCTGACCATATCGGTTTTGCCAAGACCGTGAAGAAAGACAACATTAACAATGGCGCCATGGACAATGCGTCTGGTACGTCAGTGATGTTAGAAACTGCACGCTTGTTTAGCGAAATGGAAGAAAAGCCAAAGCGCTCAATTCTGTTCGTGTCGGTAACGGGTGAAGAGAAGGGCCTGCTAGGTGCAGACTATTTTGCTCGTAATCCAACTGTACCGGTTACTTCAATGGTGGCGAACGTAAATCTAGATATGCCAATTTTGACTTACGAGTTTGCAGACGTTATTGCGTTTGGCGCGAACCACAGTGATTTGCAAGAGTCAGTGGAAAAAGCGGCGGCGAATGCCAACATTGAACTAAGCCCTGATCCATGGCCTGAGCAAGCGTTATTCACTCGCTCAGATCACTATGCGTTTGTAAAGCAAGGTGTGCCTTCAGTGTTTATGGTGCCGGGTCTGAAGTCTAAAGATCCTAACGTAGATGGCAGCAAGGTGTTTGGTCAGTTCTTATCTACGCACTACCACAAACCTAGCGACGACATTAACCAGCCATTCAACTGGAATGCGGCAGAGACTTTCACCAAGGTTAACGCGCAAATTGGTTGGACACTAGCAAACCAAAAGAACAAGCCTAAGTGGAACGATGGCGATTTCTTTGGAAACACGTTTAGCAAGTAAGTCCATATTTATTAAACATTAAAAAGCAGCATTTTTATGCTGCT
>NZ_JBHNYX010000075.1:0-12572 GCF_054960505.1 Alteromonas sp. G4i13
TTTGCGATACGAAAAGCCTAACGCTGGGGTTATGCTGGAAGGTGTTCTGAAAAAATAATAGCTTCAACTGTGCGGGCGTGGTTTTTTAAGCTTTCTATCTCAACGTCTAAAAAGTCACGTGGTTCATCAAACAGAAGGCATAACGTACCCAATTCATAGCCATCTTTGTTGCGCAAGATAGCACCAGCGTAACCTCTTATGTAAGGGCTGCCAGTAACCAGCGGGTTATTAGCGAATAGCTTATCGGCTTTAGCGTCGGGAACAATCAAGTATTCTTCTTCGGCTATCGCGTAGGTGCAAAACGAGATATTACGCGGTGTTTCGGTAGCATCCATACACTGGCGAGACTTAAACCATTGGCGATCTTCTGAAACAAGGCTTACCAAGCAGGTTTTAGCATTAAATTCTTCTTGTACAGCTTTGGTGAGCTCGTCAAGTTGTTCGCTTGGGGAAGTATCTAAAATATCTAACGATTCAAGCGCAGCAATACGCGCTTTCTCATATTCATGGTTCATTGAGGTTATTTCACGGTAAATAATGGTGTAGTACCAAAATAGATAAGAGCAGTAGTTTACCGCTGAATTAGAAAAACGCTATCTATTAAAAAGTATTGATAGGCTCAATGTCAGTTGCTCGTCATCAAAACAGTGAATTCTGCTCTGGTTGAGTTTTAATAGACAGGTTATTTAGCGCGAGTGATGGAGTAGTGTTGTTATACAAATCGATAAACTGCTGCGCTAACCAGGGAGCATCTTTGTTGTCTGGGCGGTGACAAAAAAAGTAAACGTCTTTTCCTTCACTTTGCCAAATCTTCACTTTTTTCACCCAAGGCAATAAACAGCGTTGGTTGTCATCATCAACATCATTGCCTACAAAGCGCACAATGGGAGTATGGCCTGTAGCAATAACATTTACTGGTACACGAGGCTTTTTCTCTCGCACTTCCTCTAGCATCGCACGTCTATTTGTTCCCCCTGAGTCTAAAGAGCCAGTGAAAAGCGCTCGGGTGTCCATAATGATTCTGTTCGCACCGTGGCGGATCAAAAGTTGATTAAGCGCCTTTTCCTCATCACCCTTTGCAAAAAATGCCAGGTGGCGCACCTCAACCGCTATGTTTAATTCTTGAGGTAACGCCGCTAAAAAGGTATCCAAAATGGATAGCTTTTCTGGCCCAAAAGAAGCGGGCAGTTGCAGCATCATGACTCCTAGCTTTTCTTTTAACGGGCTTAATAAAGCAAGCTGTTGGGCAACCTCTTCATCACAATGCTGTAATTGATGTACATGAGTAATGTTCTGGTGAAATTTGAAAGTAAATCTGAAGTGGCTGGGTACTGAATTGCACCATCTCGCTACAGCGTCTTGGTGGGGAAGAGAGTAAAATGTGGTATTCCCTTCAACCGTATTACACTCCTTGGCATACAGCGACAATCCATTATCAGACTTGGGATAATTAGCAAACCACGTGCTTGGCCAATGGCTGTGTTGCCACATTGGCAATCCAATATAGAGATTTCCTTGTGATATGGCTGATTTGTGCATATTTGTCATTGGGCTTTATCAAGCATTTGTTTATACTATGCGGCCTTTAAATCATTACATTATGCATGTTGTGGGCGGGCCAGCTAATTGGCCAGCAAGTTTACGCGATTTGGGGCAAAGTCTTAAGCCCAAAAATAAGCGGTTTTGAACGCCAATTCACTGCATGCGAAGCAAGAGAAAAACATCAGGGGTCAAGGACCATGCGCACAGATTACTGTGGGAATATCGATTCATCATACATTGGACAAGAAGTTACCCTTTGCGGGTGGGTTAATAAGCGTCGCGATTTAGGCGGTGTAATTTTCATCGACTTACGCGACCGCGAAGGTATCGTACAAGTGGTGTTCGACCCAGATTTACCAGACGTGCTATCGGTTGCTAACACATTGCGTAGCGAATTCTGCGTAAAGCTAACGGGTAAAGTGCGTGCGCGCCCTGAAGGTCAAGTAAATAAAGACATGCGCACAGGTGAGATTGAGATCCTAGGCACAGGCCTTGAAGTGATCAACAAGTCTGACGTGCTTCCACTGGACTGGAACCAAGAAAACTCCGAAGAACAGCGCCTTCGCTATCGTTATCTAGATCTTCGCCGTCCTGTAATGAGCCAGCGTTTACAATTCCGTGCAAAAGTAACCGGTGCTGTACGTCGCTTCCTAGAAGAAGAAGGTTTCCTTGATATTGAAACCCCTATTCTTACAAAGGCAACGCCAGAAGGTGCACGTGACTACCTAGTGCCAAGCCGCACGCACAAAGGTGAGTTCTTTGCACTTCCGCAATCGCCACAGCTTTTCAAACAGCTTCTGATGATGTCGGGCATGGACCGTTACTATCAAATTGTTAAGTGCTTCCGCGACGAAGACTTACGTGCCGACCGTCAGCCAGAATTTACCCAAATCGATATTGAGACCACGTTCTTAGATGCCGATGGCGTAATGTCTATTACCGAGCGCATGATCCGCGACTTGTTCAACAAAATGCTAAACGTTGACCTTGGCGACTTCCCGCGCATGACGTACAAAGAAGCCATGACGCGCTTTGGTAGCGACAAGCCAGACCTACGTAACCCGCTAGAGTTAACAGACGTTGCAGACCTGCTTGCTAACGTTGACTTTAAAGTATTCAGCGGCCCGGCAAACGACCCTAAAGGTCGCGTAGCAGCTATTCGCGTACCTGGTGGGGCGTCGCTTTCGCGTAAGCAAATAGACGAATACACTAAATTTGTAGGTATTTACGGCGCGAAAGGTCTGGCTTGGATTAAAGTTAACGATGCTGGTGCAGGTCTTGAAGGTCTACAGTCGCCAATCCTTAAATTCCTAACTGAAGACATCACTAACGCCATGCTAGAGCGCACTGGCGCACAAAGTGGCGATATTCTATTGTTTGGTGCAGACAGCTACACTGTGGTTACCGAAGCGATGGGCGCACTTCGTCTTAAGCTTGGTGAAGACTTTGAGCTTCTTGAAGGCGAGTGGAAGCCACTTTGGGTTGTTGACTTCCCAATGTTTGAAGAGTTTGACGGTCAGCTTCACGCTATTCACCACCCGTTTACCGCGCCACGTGGTTTAACGCCAGAAGAACTTAAAGCTAACCCAACTGAAGCCTTATCTGACGCTTACGATATGGTATTGAACGGTGTTGAATTAGGCGGTGGTTCTGTACGTATTCACAATGAAGACATGCAGTCTACGGTATTCAACATTCTTGGCATTGACGATGAAGAAGCGAAGAACAAGTTTGGCTTCTTGCTAGACGCACTGCGCTTTGGTGCGCCGCCGCATGCAGGTCTTGCGTTTGGTCTAGACCGTCTGGTAATGCTTATGACTGGCGCGACGTCTATTCGTGATGTTATGGCATTCCCTAAAACGACCACAGCGGCATGTCCGTTAACATCGGCGCCTAGCCCTGCGAACCCACAGCAGCTTGAAGAGCTCGCTATTGCAACGGTGAAAAAGCAATCGTAATTTATGGCGTATAAGAAGCCTGAATCTGCACTGGTAGTGTTGTATGACGAACACTACCGAGTGCTGCTTTTGCAACGACAAGACGACCCCACCTTCTGGCAGTCGGTAACCGGCGCGTTAGAAGAGGGGGAGTTACCCTTAGAAACGGCATATCGTGAAGTGTGTGAAGAAATTGGTATCGATGCCAAAGCACACGGCTTTGTGGTTAACGACCACGATAAGCAAAACCAATATGAAATTCGTAGCCGCTGGCTACATCGTTATCCTCCTGGTACTGTGCACAACACAGAACACGTATTTTCCCTTCAAATAAACAGCGATTTACCCATTGTTTTAACAGAGCACTTGCAGTACGAATGGGTCTCGAAAGACGAAGCACTGGCGCGTTTATGGTCTCCCTCTAATAAAGAAGCGGTATCTTTGTTTGTACCGAGTGTGCCTTAATGGTTATACTGGGTATAGATCCAGGTTCTCGGATCACAGGCTACGGTTTAATTGCACGCAAGCAAGGTAAACTGGTGTATGTAGCAAGCGGATGCATTCGCGTTGGAACGGCAGATTTGCCTTCTCGTCTTGCTAATATCTTTACCGGGGTTGGCGATATTATTCGTCAATATAAACCCGACCAGTTTGCTATTGAGCAAGTATTTATGGCGAAAAACCCTGATTCAGCGTTAAAGCTTGGTCAGGCCAGAGGTGCCGCCATTGTGGCAGCCACCCAAGCGCAACTTCCTGTTGCTGAATACAGCGCAAGGCAAATTAAGCAGTCGGTAGTTGGAAAAGGTGGCGCAGATAAAACGCAAGTTCAGCACATGGTAAAACACCTGCTTAGCTTAAGCGGCACTCCCCAGGCCGATGCTGCCGATGCATTAGCCGTTGCCTTGTGTCACGCACACACTGAACAGAGCCTGATAAACATGGCAGGGCAAGCCCGAAAAACCGTTCGTGGTCGTTTGCGCTAATACTGCTCGAAGCTCACGCTTTTACAGAGATAATTCATGATTGGACGAATTCGCGGTACGTTGGCTGAGAAACAGCCTCCAGAAATTCTTGTAGATGTAGCCGGTGTTGGCTACGAAATTCACATGCCTATGACCAGTTTCTACCAGCTTCCCGCGGTGGGTGAAGAAGTGGTGGTGTACACACACTTTGTGGTTCGTGAAGACGCCCAATTGCTGTTTGGTTTTGCTGATAAAATGGAAAGAGGGCTTTTCCGAGAATTGATCAAAGCCAATGGTGTAGGTCCAAAGTTAGGCCTTGCTATTTTATCTGGAATGTCGGCAAGCCAGTTCTTGGCAAGTGTACAAAATGAAGATGTTTCTGCACTCGTCAGCTTACCGGGTATAGGTAAGAAAACCGCAGAGCGTTTGGTGGTAGAGCTTAAAGACCGCCTAGCAAAATTTGGTAAGGCGCAGAGTATTGCTGTACCGCCCCCAAGTGGCGACTTGCTATCCACCAACACTATTGTTGCTGTAAACGACGCTCGGGAAGAAGCGCAAAGCGCGCTTATTGCACTGGGCTATAAACCTGCTCAAGCGAGCAAGCTAGTCGACAGCGTATATAAAGAGGGCATGGAAAGTGAGGCCCTTATTCGCGAATCATTAAAAGCGGCCATATAATGGCGCTCAACGAAGACAGCGGTTCTTAGTCTGCCTGTCTTCACGTCACCGTTTAAAGTAGAACTATCATGATTGAAGCCGACAGACTGATTACGCCTGAAGCCAGCACCGAAGACGAGGTCATCGACCGCGCCATTCGCCCTAAAATGCTGGAAGACTATACGGGGCAGCCTCACGTATGTGAGCAAATGGAAATTTTTATTCAAGCTGCGCGTAATCGCGACGATGCGCTAGACCATCTACTTATTTTCGGTCCGCCAGGACTGGGTAAAACCACGCTTGCGAACATTGTGGCAAATGAAATGGGCGTGAACATTAAAACCACGTCAGGCCCTGTGCTTGAGAAAGCTGGCGACTTGGCTGCACTGCTTACCAACCTTGAGCGCAATGATGTATTGTTCATAGACGAAATACATCGCTTAAGCCCAGTGGTAGAGGAAATTCTTTATCCTGCCATGGAAGACTATCAGCTTGATATTATGATAGGCGAGGGGCCTGCCGCCCGTTCAATTAAGCTAGACCTTCCTCCTTTTACGCTGGTAGGTGCTACCACCCGCGCAGGCTCGCTAACGTCGCCATTACGCGATCGTTTCGGCATTGTTCAACGATTAGAGTTTTACAACGTAAAAGACCTTACCAGTATTGTGGCAAGAAGCGCGAGCTATCTGAATTTAGACATGAACGATGAAGGTGCGCAAGAAGTGGCTCGTCGTTCGCGTGGCACACCGCGTATTGCTAATCGTTTGTTACGCCGTGTTCGAGACTACGCAGAAATTAAAGCAGACGGCACGGTGGGAGCCGATACGGCAGCGAAGGCACTGGATATGCTTGACGTTGATAAAGAAGGTTTCGATTACATGGATCGTAAATTGCTTACTGCTATTATCGAAAAGTTTGATGGTGGGCCAGTAGGCTTAGACAATTTGGCAGCAGCCATTGGTGAAGAAAAAGAAACCATAGAAGACGTGATTGAACCCTTCCTTATTCAGCAGGGCTTTTTACAGCGCACGCCTCGAGGCCGTATTGTGTCGCAGCGCGCTTATCTTCATTTTGGCTTCGCTCCGTCTGAATAATTTACCGTCCCTTTGTAAGAAGGTACAGATTCGTTTTAAAGGCCTAGCAGGATTGCTGGGCTTTTTTTGGCAACACAGAAAATACAGAAGCCGTTTCAAACGCTACAAGTAAATGCTCGTATGGGGGAAGCTTTAAGTTCAGAGCATTGAGATTGGATGGCGAATTACTGCATAGCGCAAGTTAAGCATGGGCCGCCAATATTTCTTTTTGTACAGATGCTAAATTACAAGCAAAAAAAAGCCCGCTCATTGAGCGGGCTAAAACAACAAGTGTTGAAGGAAATAAATCCAGGGAACTCATGTCTAACAGGAGAATAACTCTTGCATGACCGTGCTAAGCACCATCACGCTCTGTACGACTGATGCTGTGCATTATAGGGAGAGCAGAAAAAACTACAATTGAGTAAAATTGTTGTTTTGAATTAGAAAAACTAATGTGTTAACTGGGTGTTTAATATTGGTTTACTTTTGATTAAATGTTAGCTTTGGTGGGGCTTGTGGAGTGTTTTTGTTCTGCATTTTGTCGCGCTAATTAGTTATTTTAACTCCGCTTTGGATTATTAAATTTTTGGGTGAAGGAATAGTTATGCATTTACATCAGGTAAGAGTGTATTACGAAGATACCGATGCAGGCGGTATCGTCTATTATGCGAATTACCTAAAGTTTATGGAGCGAGCCCGTACAGAGTGGCTTCGCGAGCTAGGTTTTGAACAAGACACGCTGATGGAACAATCCATCGCTTTCGTCGTCAAACACGTTGAAATGCATAACTATGCGCCTGCACGGTTCAATCAACTGTTGAGTATTGAAACTCGCGTTGTAGAATTGAAAGGCGCTAGTATGACGTTTCAACAAATTATTAAAAATGAACAAGGCGTTACATTGGTATCTGGAGATATCAAGGTTGCCTGCGTCGATTTGGCCGTTATGAAGCCAAAAAGATTACCACGTACTTTGTTAGGGGAAATTTCGCGTGTCATCTGATCTCACTTTTATTGGCTTGTTTTTACAAGCGAGTTTTATTGTTCAACTAGTTATGCTTTTGTTGCTAAGCGTGTCGATAGCGTCGTGGACGTTTATCTTCCAACGCAGCAAAGCGTTGTCGGCGGCACGCAACGAAATGCGTCAGTTTGAAGATAAGTTCTGGTCAGGCGCTGACCTTAACCGTCTTTATCAAGAGCTTTCTGCCAGAACTAACCTAACAGGCATGGGCAGCATCTTTTGCTCAGGCTTTAAAGAGTTTGTTCGCCTGCGTAAATCCAACACCGCCACCAACGGCATTGTTGACGGTACATACCGTGCCATGCGTGTTTCTATGTCTCGCCAAGTCGAAGAATTAGAAAGCCGTTTACCCTTTTTAGCCACGGCGGGCTCAATTAGTCCTTACATCGGTCTATTTGGAACTGTGTGGGGGATAATGAATGCCTTCATCGCATTAGGTGAAGTGCAGCAAGCTACCCTTGCTATGGTAGCGCCGGGTATTGCAGAAGCACTTATTGCAACTGCTATCGGCCTGTTTGCTGCTATCCCTGCGGTTATTGCCTACAACCGTTTCAGCCATCAGGTTGAGAAGCTTGAAAATAGCTACGGCAACTTCATGGAAGAGTTCTCTGCAATCCTTCATCGCCAAGCCGTTGCTGCGCAAGCACAACAACAAGCCTAAGCGTTTACATTCCAAACGGAGGACTTGTTATGTATGTAAGAAAACGCCGCAGGCCGGTATCAGAGATAAACGTAGTGCCCTACATCGACGTGATGTTGGTGTTGCTTATTATCTTTATGGTAACGGCGCCGCTTATTTCTCAAGGGGTAAAGGTAGATTTGCCTAAAGCAAGTGCCAACCCGATAGAGCAAGAAGATACACCACCGATTATTGCGTCAGTGGATGTTAAAGGTCGCTACTTCCTTAATGTAGGCGAAGACCAGGAATCGCCAATTAGCGAAGAAGAGCTTGGCGCTATTGTAAAAGCACAATTGACCAAAGAGCCCAATACGCCCGTAGTGGTAAAAGGCGATGGACAAGTAGCGTATAACGAAGTGATACAGCTAATGGTGTTATTACAGCAGGCGGGTGTGCCTTCAGTAGGGTTAATGACGGATCCGGTTGAGTAATATAGATATGTCGAAACCTGAAGTGTCGAAAAGCACGTCAACCGCTAGCCACTCAAACAACGCGAGTAACGGTGTAAGTGGTGATAAAAAGAACGGCAAAAGTGCCAAGCAAGCCAACAGTATAAGCCCAGAACAAGTAGGCTTGTACAAGTCCATTGGTTTGCATCTTTTTATTGCTGCGCTGTTGCTAATTAGCGTCAGCTTCTCTCCTGACCCGTTGCCAAGTATGCCGTCGAATGCGCCTGTGATAGAAGCGACGTTTATTGATGCGCAAGCGATTGCGGATCAAAAAAGGGAGCAGGCACAAGCTGAAGCTCAAGCAAGAGCCGAAGAGCAAGAAAGGCAAAGAAAAGCAGAAGCCGCGGCAGATAAAAAACGCCAGCAGCAGCTAGCAGCCAAGCGTGCGAAAGAGAAGCGTGAAGCAGAAGCGGCTGAAGCGAAACGTCAGAAAGACTTGGAGCGCTTAGCGGCGCAGAAGGAACAAGAGCGTAAGGAGCGCGAAGCAAAAGCGAAAGCTGAGGCTGAGCGAAAGAAAAAAGAAGCAGCTGAACGCGCTGAAATGGAAAGGATCATGCAAGAGCAGCTTGCAAAAGAACAAGCTGCTCAGCAAGAACGTAGGCGAAAACAGGTACTTACTGAAGTAGAGCGCTATACCGCGCTTATTCAGCAAACCATAAAGCGCAATTTGTATTCGGACGACAGCTATCAAGGCAAAACCTGTCGATTGAATATTCGGTTAGCAACGACAGGGTTTGTTACGAGTATTCGTGTACTCGGCGGCAATGATGCGCTGTGTAGAGCGGCAGAAAGCGCGGTTCGCAGGGCCGAAAAGTTACCGGTATCTGATGCGCCAGACGTTTACGAGCAGTTAAAAGACATTACTTTAAAAGTGGAATTATAGTGGTATGAAAAAACTAGGTTTATGGATAGCGCTTATTACGATGGCATTCAGTGCCAAAGTGTTTGCATCCTTAGAAATTGTGATAACCGAGGGCGTAGATAGTGCACGTCCAATCGGGGTTGTGCCATTTAAATGGAAAGGTCAGGGCAGTATGCCTGGCGATATTTCTAAAGTGGTGATGGCCGACTTAATGCGTAGTGGTAAGTTTAACCCGGTATCTGTCGACAAAATGCCACAGTACCCGGAGACAGCGGAGCAAGTGTCTTTCACCGCATGGGCAACCTTAGGTGTAGACACGGTTTTAGTAGGAAGTATTGAGCCACAAGGAGGCGACCGCTACCTTGTATCCTATGAGTTGATTGATGTACTTAAAGGGCAAGTTGACAATGGGCAAGCTAAAGTACTCAAAGACGGCAATTTGGTATCGAGTAATGATCACGTACTAGCTGCCCGTCAGGCAGTGATCAACGGTCGAGATTTTCGCCAGTATGCGCATCGAATTAGCGACATTGTGTATGAAAAATTGACCGGTGTTCGCGGTGCGTTTTTAACGAAAATTGCTTACGTCATTGTTCGCGACCGTGACACGGTAGAAAAACCTTACCAATTAGTCATTGCAGACTACGATGGTGAGAACGAAACGCGCTTGTTGTCTTCGCCAGAGCCGCTTATGTCGCCAGTGTGGTCGCCTGATGGCGAGAAGCTTGCCTACGTTAGTTTTGAAAATCGTAGACCGCAAATATTCATTCAGAATATCTACACCAGCGAGCGTACGCGCATTACTGATTTCCCTGGAATAAATAGTAGCCCGGTGTTTTCACCAGATGGCAAGCAACTTGCAATGGTTTTATCGAAAGATGGAAACCCTGAACTCTATGTGATGGACTTAGCGACAAAAAATCTTCGCCGAGTAACACGAAATAGAGCGATTGATACGGAGCCCGCGTGGCTACCAGACGGCAGTGGGTTAATATTTAGCTCGGAACGGGGTGGTAAACCCCAGATATATAGCGTAAATTTAAATTCTGGGAAAGTAAGGCGAGTTACCTTTGTAGGTGAACAGAACCTTGGCGGTACGATTTCCCCAGACGGCAAGCAAATGATTATGGTAAACCAAACTAATGGGAACTATCACATTGCGAAGCAGTCTTTGGATGGTGGATCACCTCAAGTACTGACACGGACGTACTTAGATGAATCACCAAGCGTAGCGCCGAATGGAAGCATGATTATATACAGCACCCTTCACGAGGGAACCCAAGTGTTGTCACTGGTTTCTTTAGATGGGCGTTTTAAAGCTAGGTTACCAGCAGCCAATGGGCAAGTTAAATCGCCAAGTTGGTCACCATTTTTGTTCTAACAATTTAACGACTAAACAATAAAATTTAAGGATTAGTAGGATGCAAATGAATAAAGTGATGAAGAGCTTCATTATCGCATTGCCAGTAGTGACAATGATGGCATGTTCTTCAGGCCCTAGCGAAGAAGAATTGGCAGCAGAGCGTAACCGCCTTGCACAAGAACAAGCGGCTGCAGAAGCGGAAGCACGTGAAGCAGAAGCACAGCGCGTTAAAGCAGAAGCTGCACAGCGTATGAAGCGTCAAGAAGAAATGGTTCAGCAAGAAATGGAAGCGCTGAAGAACGAACAAACCGTTTACTTTGACTTTGACCGCTCAAGCATCAAGCCAGAGTTCCAGCGTATTCTAGACAAGCACGCGGCGTTCTTGGTGAAAAACCCAAGCACTAAAGTGACTATTGAAGGTCACACTGACAGCCGTGGTACGCCAGAGTACAACATCGCGCTAGGCGAACGTCGTGCACAGTCTGTTGAAACTTACCTACTTAATGCTGGCGTAAGCAGCAGCCAAGTAACAGTAGTTTCATACGGCGAAGAAAAACCAGCAGTGATGGGTTCTACTGAGTATGCATTTGCTCAAAACCGTCGCGGAGTGGTTGTTTACCGCTAATGACTATTCTAACGAATAAGACATTAAAAATGGGCGTCACTTTATGTGCCGCCCTTGCTGTTTCTACCGCATTTGCGCAAGCGCCTGTGGTAGACGCCAATGGCGGCAGTGAATTAGAGCAGCGTATTGTTGTACTAGAGCGTATTGTTAAGAGCCGAACCGAAATGCAACACAGGCTTCAAACGCAGCTAGACAATATGCAAATGGAAGTCGACCAGCTGCGTGGTGCGGTTGAAGTTAATACCAATGAACTTCAAAAAGTACTTGAGCGTCAACGTGAGCTTTATCTTGAAATAGATAAACGCGTGGAGGCACTTAAGCAAAGCGGCGCGCTACAAGGTAGTGCCATGCCTAGTGCAGGTGTTGATTCGGGCTCTGTGAGCTCTCCAACAGCATCTACACCAACGCAAGCACCGCAAGCAGGTGAAGATGAAGCCTACGAAAATGCGGTGAATTTGATCCTTAAGTCTCGTGAGTACGATAAAGCCATTCCTGCGTTTCAATCGTTCATTTCACGCTTTCCCAACAGTGGTTACGCACCAAATGCGCACTATTGGTTAGGGCAACTGTTGTTTAATAAGCAGCAGTGGAGCGAAGCAAGTGAGCAATTTAATATTGTAGCTAATCGCTTTACCGATTCTTCCAAGCGTCCTGATGCCTTATTAAAACTAGGTGTCATTGCTGAGCGAACGGGAGACAGTTCAACAGCACGTCAGCTGTTCCAACAAGTTGTAAATGATTACCCTGATTCATCGGCAAAACGCCTCGCTGAATCTCGGTTAAATAACTTGTAATGAACAAAGCCTCTTTTAAAGAGGCTTTTTTATGAGTTAGAGAAAAGTTTTTTTCAAAAAATTCCATTTAGAGTGCATAAAACTTCTGCACCAAATTTCACTGTATTTCGTAGAAACCTGACTAAACTCAATTAGTACTGGTATAAATACTCAGCGATTTGTTTTCATTTTGACCGTTTAGTCGTAATTTGACAGAAAAATGAAAATAAAAGGACGTTATGGGTTGCGTCGAATAAAAATCTGAGTATTATATGCCGCCGTTGCCAAGACACAGGCAACAACAGGAAAGAAAGGGTCGTTAGCTCAGTTGGTAGAGCAGTTGACTTTTAATCAATTGGTCGCTGGTTCGAATCCAGCACGACCCACCACTTTCTCTCCTAGCATCAAATGATGGGTCGTTAGCTCAGTTGGTAGAGCAGTTGACTTTTAATCAATTGGTCGCTGGTTCGAATCCAGCACGACCCACCATCATTTGAATTGTGAAACTTATCTGTGTGTCACTTGATGGGTCGTTAGCTCAGTTGGTAGAGCAGTTGACTTTTAATCAATTGGTCGCTGGTTCGAATCCAGCACGACCCACCATCAAGTCTCAAACTCAAATATTC
>NZ_JBHNYX010000076.1:0-12297 GCF_054960505.1 Alteromonas sp. G4i13
AGCGCCGAAAGGCGCTTTTTTTGTGCGTGTAGCACAGTGACTTAAACATTAAAAACGCAATAAACAGGGTTGGTCAAATTAACAAATTTGTTGGTTAAATACGCTAAAAAATTGTATTTGGTTGCTTGGTGAACAGTTGGTAATTTCCGGAATTAAATTAAAATCATTTAAAAACAGTGCCTTAAATAAATGGCATGGTGATTGTAATAGTTAGAGTGTTGAGGAGAACTCAGTCAGCGGTAACCAGCGGTCAGCGTAACTAAGAATAAGTGCTGGAAACCACAACACTACTTTTAACGGAGAAATAATCATGGGTATGTTTTCGCGCATTAACGATATTGTTCAAGCAAACATCAATGCAATGTTAGATAAAGCGGAAGATCCTGAAAAAATCATTCGTTTGATTATTCAAGAAATGGAAGAAACCTTAGTTGAGGTTCGCACTGATGCAGCGCGCTTTATTGCTCAGCAGAAAACCCTTGCACGCCATATGGCATCAGCAAACAAAGAAGTGGAAGGGTGGCAGCACAAAGCACAGATCGCAATGAATAATGACAAAGAGTCATTGGCTAAAGCCGCACTAATCGAAAAACAAAAGTATGTTGCAAAGCTAGCTTCTCTTGAAGAACAAGAAGCGCATATTGCAGAAAGTATCGAAAAAATCCAAGGCGATACTGCGCGTCTGAACAGTAAGTTAGCCGAAGCAAAAGCCAAGCAAAAAACGCTGGTTCAACGCAAGCATTCAGCGCAAACACGCTTAAAAGTGAAGCAAGCTGATCACGAAGGAAAAATTGATGATGCCATGATGCGCTTTGAAAGTTACGAGCAGCGCATTGATCATCTAGAAGCGCAAGTTGATGCGTACGACCTAACAAAGTCGAATGAAGCAACGTCACTGCAGGCCGAGTTCGATGCAATGGAAGCAGATGAAGCTATCGAAAAGGAATTGGCTGAACTTAAGAAGAAGAAGGTCGCGTAGGCGACCTTGAGAGCCGCAGCCCGCATTGTAGATATCGAAGTAAGCATTTTTGGAGAAGATGATGAAAGTACCATCACAAAAACGAATTTATAGAGACCTTGATTCTGGAATCATTTCAGGTGTGTGTGCAGGAGTTGCACGTTATTTTGATATAGATGCAGTATGGGTTAGAGCGGCAGCTGTAGCAGGCTTGTTCATCGCTACGCCTATTACGCTAGTGGCTTATATTGCAGCCGTTATCTTATTACCGAGATTAGTGTAATGAAAAACTTTCTGATTGCATTGGTCATCGCCATTATTTTGGTGAATTGTTTAGGCAGCTTAGTAGATAGCTGGTTGGGTATGCACTTAATCATGTCAGATGAATTGCTAAGTCCTTGGGAAAACGTAGCAGTGTTATCGCTAGTCGGCGTAGTCCTCGCTATCGTTGGATTCGTTGTTGCTGTAAGCGTTATGGGCACAATTCTTTTAGCGCTAGGCGCAGGATTTTTAGCATTATTAGTGGTGGGAGTAAGTGCATTTTGGCCAATTATACTTATCGCGATAGCGCTATATGCTTTGAAAAATCGAAACTCTGCCGCTTATAAGCAGCAAAATGACCGAAATATGCACCATAATGTATAATCATCATAATTTTATTTAAGTTGTGTTAACGTAGTAAAAGATGGTGATATAAAGACGACCGTCACAAAGGTTTCGCATTTTTCACATAGTATTAAGACTACAAATAGCTGACCTCCGTCGGCTATTTGTTATTTAAAAGGAAGGTTGGTGTTATATGAGACAATCTATTAACTCAAAACGGATAGCGATTGTCGCTGTAGTGATAGTTTTACTTTTCTGGCTAATAGGATGGTATTGGAGCCTATCCCCAGACACGTTTGATGTTAGACAACGTTTAAAGCAAAACTCGCCTGTTGAGAATCCAACTAATATTGCAGGTTACACATTAACAACAACCATGATTGATGTGTCAGAAACCTTACTTGATAAGCCTGGTGGATATCTTTCTAACGACATTACGCCTCCTGGCATCTTTTTAGATAACATGCCCGCATGGGAATTCGGTGCGCTGGAAATGGTGCGAGACCTTGCACTCTCTATGCGTAAAGACTTCAGCCGCTCTCAATCTCAATCTATTGAAAATCCGTATCTTACAAAGGCCCATCCTAAGTTCAATATGGATCACAAAAGCTGGGCGTTGCCTTCTTCTGAATCGAGTTACTCTGACGGTATAGAGCTTCTAAAAAAATACCGTGACGAGCTAGCGAATACCCGAAACACCGACAGTCAGTTTTATACTCGCGCAGACAACTTGCGCGAATGGTTGAAACAGGTAGAAAAGCGGTTGGGCAGTTATTCACAAAGACTTAGTGCCAGCGTAGGATCGGCTAGATTGAACACTGATCTGGCGGGTGACTCGAATGCAAAGCAGTCTTCTCCTGTAGCCAGCCAGCGTGTAGTTAAAACGAGTTGGTGGAAACTAGACGATAATTTCTATGAGGCACGCGGTGCTACGTGGGCTTTACTTCACTTTCTAAAAGCCGTGGAAATTGAATTTTACGACGTATTGGAAGATAAGAATGCATTGGTTAGTCTTCAGCAAATTATTCGTGAACTGGAAGCGACACAGCAGTCGGTATTCAGTCCAATGATTTTAAATGGTAGTGGATTTGGCATGTTAGCGAACCATTCTTTGGTAATGGCAAACTATATTTCTCGTGCAAACGCTGCTTTAATTGAACTTTCAGAACTTCTTAATCAAGGATAATTAATGAAAAAGGGTCTTATAGCTGCCGCATTGGGATGCGCATTAGTTTCAGTTTCATCTCATGCAGACACTATCGCAGGCGTATATGTTGGAGCCCAAGTATGGCAAACCGACACGCAGGGCGGTTTTGCTGATAGCAACAACACCGCTGACTTTAACTTTGATGATGAGACCAATACGGCGCTATACATTGCCTTTGAGCATCCTGTACCGTTTTTACCTAATGTAAAAGTAAATCACACGACATTAGATAACTCGGGCACCACAACGCTTCAGTCTGAATTCACTTTCGACGGTGAATTATTTACTGAAAGCACCACGGTTAATACAGATGTAGAGCTTGATGCTACAGATTTCATTTTGTACTACGAGTTATTCGATAACGATCTAGTGAGCTTTGACTTAGGTGTTAATGCAAAGTACATCGACGGCGCACTGTTCGTTGTGGATAGAGCGAGTGACACAAGCGGATCTGCAGAATTCTCTGGTATTGTTCCAATGGCCTACTCAAAGGTTCAGCTAGGTTTACCGTTTACAGGTTTATCAGCATACTTTGAAGGAAGCTATTTGTCGTTCGACGACCATGAGCTTAGTGATTATCAAGCTGCAATTCAGTACTCGTTTATTGAAAGTTTAGCGGTTGATATGACGCTTCAGGTGGGTTACAGAAATGTAACGGTAGATATTGAAGACCTTGATGATGTGTACGCTGACATGGAATTTGATGGTGTATTCGCAGGGCTAGAACTTCACTTCTAAGCCTCAACTACGGATTTTAAAGGGCGGGGCTGCGATTGCAGCCTCGCCCTTTTTATTGCTTCTCGCCCAAATTCAATTGTGTTATTACCTATTCGCACAGTCATTAGCACTTTCAGTAATAAAAAAGTTTCATTTATTCTTTTCTCTTCTTGAAGAAAGCCGTTAGCCTTAGCGCCATTGATAAAAGGCTAAAAGACTATGTCACAAGATTCTAATTCGAACTCAGCGCCAGGCGCGGTATTAAACGAACAGCAGTGGAATGCAATAACGCAAGCCATTGCAGGCTTAAATCGTGATCAACTTACTTGGGTAAGTGGTTATGCTGCGGGCATGGCTGCTGCACAAGGTGGTTCGGTTGCACCAATGATGCAAGGCACTCCTGCAGTAGCGGGTGACGCGCCAACGCTTACTATTTTGTACGGTTCGCAAACCGGTAATGCGAAAGGTGTTGCAGCGCAGTGTCAAGCGAAAGCAGAAGAAGCGGGCTTTAATAGCAAGCTGGTTAGCATGGCAGATTACAAGCCACGTAACTTGAAAGCAGAAACTCACGTTGCGGTATTTGTTAGTACCCATGGTGAAGGTGATGCACCAGACGATGCTATTGAGCTACATGAATTCTTGGCTGGCAAAAAAGCCCCGAAGCTTGCTGATACCAAATACGCAGTTTTGGGTTTAGGTGACAGTAGTTACGAGTTTTTCTGCCAAACGGGTAAAGACTTTGATGAACGCTTAGGTAAGCTTGGCGGTAAAGCTATTGTAGAGCGTCTGGACTGCGACGTTGATTATGAAGCGGAAGCCGAAGCATGGCTGAGCAAGCTCATCGACTCGCTAAAAGACGATTTTAGTGCAGCTCCGCAAGCAGCGGTAGCGGCGCAAACTGGCGCGGCAGTGCAGGGTGTAGCAGCGCAAACTTACACCAAAAAAGCGCCGTTTAAAGCGACCTTAATTGACGCACAAAAAATCACAGGTCGTGATTCTGTTAAAGATATACGCCATATTGAAATAAGCCTTGAAGATAGCGGAATTACCTACAAGCCAGGTGATGCGCTTGGTGTATGGTTTAAAAATGCAGCATCTCTAGTGTCGGAGCTTATTAGTATCTTGTCACTAAACGGCAATACAGAAGTATCTGTGGCTGACGCGACCATGTCACTCACCGAAGCATTAACGTCGAAGCTTGAATTAACCTTAAGTTACCCTAATTTCATTAAGTCATATCAAGAGGCGACAGGCTCTGAATCATTGGCTACATTGATGGAAGATAAAGCGCAGCTGCGTACCTACATGGCTGAACGTCAAATTATTGATATTGTGCGCGACCATCCAAGCAAGTTGTCTGAACAACAGCTTGTAGATGCTTTGCGACCGCTAACGCCTCGCTTGTACTCGATAGCATCAAGCCAAGCCGAAGTGGAAGAAGAAGTACATTTAACCGTAGCTCACGTTGACTATGAAGCGTTTGGACATCGTCATCAAGGCGGCGCATCTGGCTTTTTGTGTGAATATCTAGAAGAAAATGGCGATGTAGAAGTGTTCGTAGAAAGTAACGATAACTTCCGTTTGCCCGCTGATCCAAATACGCCAGTGATCATGGTCGGCCCGGGTACGGGTATTGCACCGTTTAGATCGTTCATGCAAGAGCGTGACGTACAAGGCGCAGAAGGCAAAAACTGGTTGTTCTTTGGCAACCCACATTTCACGCAAGATTTTCTATATCAAGTGGAATGGCAAGGCTACGTTAAAGAAGGCCTGCTAGACAAAATTACGCTGGCATTTTCTCGTGACCAAGAAGAAAAAGTATATGTTCAGCACCGTTTACTAGAAAACGGTAAAGAAGTGTATGAATGGTTAGAGCAGGGCGCACACTTCTATGTGTGTGGCGATGCAATGCACATGGCGAAAGATGTAGAGAACGCCCTAATTAGTATTGTGCAAGAGCACGGCGGTAAATCTGAAGCCGATGCAAAAGCCTATGTTGTAGAGTTACGTAAAGCGAAACGTTATCAGAAGGATGTCTATTAATGAGTAACGAAAAATCACCATTTATCGTTGAGGGCAAACTGGCTGACAACGAGCGTTTAAAGCGTGAAAGTAATAATTTGCGTGGCACCATCACTACCGATCTTAAAGATGATCTTACTGGTGGTTTCACCGCTGATAACTTCCAGCTTATTCGCTTTCACGGTATGTACCAACAAGACGATCGTGATATTCGCGCTGAGCGTGCAAAGCAGAAACTTGAGCCGCTTCACAATGTGATGTTGCGTGCCCGTTTACCTGGTGGTGTTATTACGCCTGACCAATGGTTAGCGATTGATAAGTTTGCAGCCGATCACACCATGTACGGCAGCATTCGTTTAACAACCCGTCAAACTTTCCAGTTTCACGGTGTGTTAAAGCCTAAGATTAAGTCCATGCACCAAATGCTAAACAAGGTAGGCATCGACTCTATTGCTACGGCAGGCGACGTAAACCGAAACGTACTATGTACGTCAAATCCGGTTGAATCTGAGCTTCACCTTCAGGCATTTGAATGGGCGAAGAAGATAAGTGAACACTTACTACCTAAAACCCGCGCGTATGCTGAAATTTGGTTAGACGGTGAAAAAGTCGAAACGACTGAAAAGCCTGTAGAGCCTATTTTGGGTGATAACTATTTACCGCGTAAGTTTAAAACGACGGTGGTGATTCCTCCGCAAAACGATGTAGATGTTCACGCGAATGATCTTAACTTTGTTGCGATTGCTGAAAATGGACAGCTAGTTGGCTTTAACGTACTTGTCGGTGGTGGTCTTGCAATGACTCACGGCGACAAGAGCACGTACCCGCGTAAAGCCTCTGATTTCGGATTTATTCCGCTTGAAAGCACGCTAGACGTTGCCGCAGCGGTTGTAACAACTCAGCGTGATTGGGGGAACCGTGTTAATCGTAAGAACGCGAAAACCAAATATACGTTAGAGCGTGTTGGGGTAGACAACTTTAAGGCTGAAGTTGAAAAACGCGCAGGCGTGACTTTCCAAGACAGCCGTGCGTATGAATTTACGGGACGTGGCGATCGCTTTGGCTGGGTTGAAGGTATTGACGGTAAATATCACCTGACCGTATTTATTGAGAACGGCCGTATTTTAGATTACCCAGGTAAAACGCTAAAAACAGGCTGTGCCGAAATTGCGAAGCTCCACAAAGGTGATTTCCGCTTAACGGCAAACCAGAATTTGATTATTGCCGGTGTAGCGCCGCAAGACAAAGACAAAATTGAAGCATTAGCCCGCGAACATGGCTTAATAGCGCCATCGATTTCTAACCAGCGACTTGACTCAATGGCCTGTGTTGCATTGCCAACCTGTCCGTTAGCCATGGCAGAAGCTGAGCGCTACTTGCCAGATGCCGTTACGGAATTAGAAGGTTTGCTTGCCAAACACGGATTGGAAGAAGACAGCGTAATCTTCCGTGTAACAGGCTGCCCGAATGGCTGTGGTCGCGCGATGTTGTCAGAGGTTGGCTTAGTAGGTAAGGGCCCAGGCAAATACAATTTGCATTTGGGTGGAAACCGAGAAGGTACACGTATTCCACGTATGTATCGAGAAAACATAAGCGAACAGGAAATCATGGCAGAACTAGATTCACTGTTTGGCCAGTGGGCCAAAGATCGTGAAGCGGGTGAAGCCTTTGGTGATTACGTTGTTCGCGCTGGTGTTGTAAAACCAGTAGTAGACTCCGCACGGGATTTCTATGACGAATAATACAGCGATTAAGCAGCAACCACTAACGCTTGATATCAGTAAGGAAGCCCTTGCTGATATCAATGAAACGTTAGAGAAAATGACAGCGCAGGAGCGAGTAGCTTGGGCGCTGGACAACTTGCCTGATACTCATATTGTGTCTTCAAGCTTTGGAGCACAATCGGCGGTTATGCTGCATATGCTTACCCAAGCACAACCGGATATCCCTGTTGTGCTTACCGACACAGGTTATCTTTTTCCTGAGACGTATAAGTTCATTGATGAGCTTGTAGAAAAGCTCAATTTAAATTTGCATGTGTACAGCGCAGAGATGTCTTCTGCGTGGCAGGAAGCGCGCTTTGGCAGACTTTGGGAACAAGGCATCGAAGGTATTGAAAAATACAATAAGATGAACAAAGTTGAGCCAATGCAGCGCGCCTTACGTGACCTGAAAGCAGGTACGTGGTTTGCAGGTTTGCGTAGAAGCCAATCAGATACCAGGGGAAAGCTTCCGGTTCTACAAAAAGTAGGGCAGCAGTTTAAACTTTACCCGATCATTGATTGGAGCAACAAAGACTTACATTACTACCTGAAAGATAACGACTTGTCTTATCATCCGCTTTGGGAGCAAGGGTACGTATCCATCGGTGATTGGCATACCACGCAGTCGCTCCAAGAAGGAATGAGTGAGCAAGACACGCGCTTCTTTGGTTTGAAACGCGAGTGTGGATTGCACGAGTTTGGTGACGGTATTTAACTTACGTTAAATACCTCGCCTAACACCGACTTAATGCTGGTTAAATACACTTCATTAGGCGACTTAGTCACTAATTTATACAGCTCACTGCCGACCGTAGTGAACTTGTAATACACCAAAGCAACCCCCGACGTTTTACTGGTTAATAAAATATTTTCATTTACGCATCGCCAGGTTACTTGCTGACCTTCATCGTATTCGGCGCTTTCAATTTCGCTGGTATAAATTAACTTCATCTCTTGCAAAGACAACAGATCAGGGTAACTCAACCCTACGTTGGCTAAGTTAATTTGCTCAGGAACAGGGCGTCTCAATAGTGAAAGCAAGCCTTTGCGTTTGTGATACCCCACAAGAATACGCGGGACCGCATCGTTATTTCTTCTACTCGCAACATTCACAGCCTTATTGAATACTTGTGCATCCCTATGCGTTAGCGTCTTTAATAGCTGCAATGTACGAAGGGAAAAACTGCCCGGGCGAGCCACCTCAACGGCAAAAATCTTTCCCCATAATTCCTGCATGGGCGGGCTGTAAATTTCCTCAGCCATGGTACTAAATGCGAAAAACCAGTCGGGATCAAGATTATCGCTAGTTTGTTCGTTGATCGTCACATTTAATGCTATATTTAATACAGCTTGAAGATTGCTCGCTTTTTGGGTTTCTAATATTTGTTTTCTTCTTTCTAGTGCATGCTTTTGCTTTTTAGGATCAGGGGACATCATAGAGGGGCTTATACCCACTCTGGCAAACCAAGAAAGCATGCGTTGGCGACTAGCATCGGTTTTCACTGCGTTGCTGGCCGCTTTTTCAGCCGCAGGCGATTCGGCTGTCACCTTTACAGTCTTCTCTTCCGTTTCCTGTGGTTTTTTTACCTCAGGGGAAAAGTGCTGGGATGTAATCTTCATAAATGCTTAAATGATCGAATGTAAAATGGCATGTAACATGAGAGCACTATTGCATTGCGTAACCCATTTATCAATGTAATCGTTGCCTTAATACAATGAGTAGCGCATTCTTGTTTTGTTTGTATCGAGGAAATGAGCGGTAATGTCGGCAATGGATTACGATAACGACGAATTAATTTTTTTAGATGATGATGGTTCAGTTGAAGAGCAAACCTTATTGGGCAAAGACTGGAACATTCTTATTGTCGATGACGATGAAGAGATTCACACCGTAACGCGTCTCGCGCTATCTGATCTCATCGTAAACGATCGCAAATTAAACTTCATCCACGCTTATTCAGCAAAACAAGCCAAAGAAATGCTGCACGAATATGGCAACAGCATTGCCATAATTTTACTTGATGTCGTTATGGAGACTGATGACGCGGGTTTTGATGTTGTTAAATACATCCGCGAAGACATGAAGTTAGTTGAACCTCGAATTATCTTACGTACGGGCCAGCCCGGCTACGCGCCTGAAGAGCAAGTCATTAAAGTTTACGATATCAATGACTACAAAACCAAAACAGAACTTACTCGCGCCAAATTACTAACTACTATCATTTCCTCACTACGCTCTTATCAGCAAATTGTAACGATTAGTCAAAGCCGTGCTGGTTTAGAGAAAATAATCACCTCTTCAGCGAACTTGTTTGAAGAACATTCGGTGAAAGAGTTTTGCGAAGGTGTAGTTACTCAGATTAGTTCGCTTATTGGTTTAGATTCCGAAGGTTTATTGTGCGCAAGAGCGGGTTCTTTGCTAGACCGAGAGGACGAAGAGGTTTACGTGCTTGGCGCTGCGGGTGAGTATGCGAAATTTATAAACCAGCCTGTGTTCACGCTTAAAAACCTTGAAATTGAAGAAAACATTAGTCGGTGCCTACGTCTTAAAAAGCACATTTTTGAGCCTAGTTGCTCTGTGCTGTATATCAGCCGCGCTGGTTTTGAAGCTGCTGTTTTTGTTCGACAAACCCGCGAGATTAGTGAGCTAGACAAGCACTTGCTTGAGGTTTTTTTATCCAGTATTTCAGTGGGATACGAAAACGTTAATCTTTTCCATGAATTGAGAAATGCGGCGTTCAGAGACTGGTTAACCCGTCTGCCAAACCGCAATGAGTTTATCAATATGCTCGATAAACCTCATTTGTTTGCCGGAGAAAACTATAGCGTAGCTCTTATCGACGTAAATCACTTTTCCGATATAAATGATGGTTTAGGGCAAGAAGTCGGCAATGAATTGTTGCGAGCTATAAGCGCTCGCTTTCAATCTTCTTTCGACAGCATAGTGAAAAAAGGCCGCATAGGTGCTGATGTATTTGGTCTTATTGGTCCTGACGATTTGGTATGCCCCAAAACCATCAACAACATTTTCCAATCTTCATTTCAGGTAGGTGATCACACCCTTCCGGTGAATATAACACTTGGATTGTGCAAGTTAGACAATAAACGCCACATCGGCATTGAGATTTTAAAGCGCACGAATATTGCGTTAAACCGTGCTAAGAAAAATCTGACAGATAACTTCGAATATTACGCCAAAGATATTGAAGATCAGACGACTTGGCGCTTAGATATGATTCGCCAACTCCGAAGCGACTTTGCAGCAAGAAAGCTGGAGCTGTGGTTTCAGCCGCAAGTGGACTTACTGAATGAAAAAGTTGTTGGCATGGAAGGCTTACTACGCTGGCCCAATGGTGAAGGGGGGTACATTTCTCCCGCCGTGTTTGTACCACTTGCTGAGTATTCAGGTCTTATCGTTGATATCGGTGAATGGGTGCTAGAAGAGTCATGCCGTCGTCTTCAGGAATTGAAAGAAAAAGGCTACGGCCATCTAAGAGTTGCCGTTAACATCTCTATTCCGCAATTCCGTGATAGATTATTTGTAGAAAAAGTTAAGCAGGCACTATCTAACGCCAACTGCGACCCAAGCCTGTTAGAGCTAGAAATAACAGAAAGTGTGGTGATGGATGAACCGCAAATTGTAATAGATGCATTGCGTTCGTTAAAAGAATTTGGCGTTAAAATAGCCATTGATGACTTTGGAACAGGCTTTTCCTCCATGAGTTATCTACAGCAGCTTCCGTTAGATCGATTGAAGGTCGATCGTTCTTTTGTCAAAGACATTAAACCGGGTGCAAGCGCAGTGCTTGCTGAGACCATTGTGACTTTGGGGAACAAGCTAGGCTTATTGACTATTGCCGAAGGCGTAGAAAAAAGAGAGCAGGCGAGTTACATGATAAAACTAGGGTGTGACGAGGCTCAGGGTTACTTATATGCGAAGCCGATGCCGTTCGATGCGCTTTTAGCGTTTCTTGAAGAATAAGATTAGGCTGATAAAACAGACGCAATACTGCGCTTTAGGGCAGGAAGAATCTCAAGCTCGAACCAAGGATTCTTAGCCAGCCATCGGTTGTTTCTACCTGATGGATGAGGCAATACAAAATGGGACTCAGATGGTGTCCGCACAGCCTCAGTCAGCGTTTTGAATTGTGGAAGATAATACTGTTGCGAGTAGCGCCCGACGTAAAGCGTTACTTCAGGTTTTAAATAAAGAAGAAAGTCATTATGCCAAGCGGGAGCACATTCTTTTCTTGGCGGGGCATCGGCTCCATTTTTATAACCTGGAAAGCAGAAGCCCATTGGCAGCACCGAAATTAAGCTAGGGTTATAAAAGGTCTCTCTCGAGACAGACAACCAATCGCGTAACCGATCTCCGCTGGGATCATCAAACGCAATGTTGCGTTCATGAGCTTTCAACCCCGGTGCTTGCCCAATAATAAGCACTTTAGTTGATGGTGCAGTGCTAAATATGGGGTTGGGTTGATGCGGTAGGTGAGGGGCACACAGTCTACAATTTCTCGCTTTAACCACCAGTGCATCGTGGCCTTTCACATTTTTCTCCAAATATTTCTCTTTGTCATACTTTTGTCACAAAACTATGATCTCAGTTTGACTATCTTATGTATATACAGTATGTTTAATAGTGACAGTAGTAGACTGTAACACAGGAGAAGAAACATGCGTAAAGTAGTACTAACCCTAGCTCTATCAGCGGCCTTTGGTATTGCGCATGCGGAATCTGGTGATAACCAGCTTTTCGATTGCATGGATGCGAAAACATTCGAAATGAATAACCAATGTATGTCTGACAAAATCGGCAATAACATTCGTTTCCGTGATGCACAAGCAAAGTTGATCGACATTGCAAGCGAAAGTCAGGGTGACTACGCCATTGCAACAATGACGTTCGATCAAGAAAATATGCACATTGATATCGTAGCACATAAAGATTCGCTTAACGCGCTTGCTGCGAACCGTAACTAATTTTTAGTTAACACACAGAAGCCGGCGACAATTTTGCCGGC
>NZ_JBHNYX010000077.1:0-11715 GCF_054960505.1 Alteromonas sp. G4i13
TCATATCTCCAAAAATTGGCGCGCTAATTAGAAACGCAGGCTTACTTAGTAGACAGAAAACCGAGAAAACAATTAGCGGAATACCGACATAATGGGTGTATATGTTTCTTTGATCTCTGTGGTACTTGGCGTACTCACTCAAGTGCTGTTCTAAATTTTTCATACTGCGTCACCCATAAGTTATATCAAGGTGTTAGTTTACTCCGTTCATTCGCTTACGAACTGTCGTTTTGACGACAAAGTGGAGGTATAGTGGTGCTCTTCGTGCTATTTGAGCTCAACGGTTAAAGATGAACTTAGTTGGCTATCGCGAATCATAGTGAAATTGATTAAAAACAATTGGAGTTTTCATGACTTACAGGAAGTACCTTTGGGCTTTGACAGGTTCTGCGCTTCTTTCTTTAACAGCGTGCAGCTCGGTCTCCTCTCTCTATTCAAATGAAAGTGAAGGTAGTCAACAGCATACCGAAGGCAAACCACTTACGTTAGCGGACAGTCATTGGCAGGTTGAAAGTATAGACCGAGCAGGAATTATCGATTTCAGCCATGTTACGCTTAACGTAAATTCAAACGGAGACACTAGCAGAGTAAGCGGCAGTACAGGTTGTAATCAGTTTACCGGAGCGCTAGATGTTGATGAAGCCGATACGGTATTTAGTGATAAAAGCTCAGCTGAATCCTTTTCCACTGATAAGCTCATTCTCACCAAAAAGGCATGTGCGCCTGCACTGATGAAACAAGAGCAACGCTTCATCGAAATGTTGGCCGCATCGGCAACTTATTCGATAGTGGAAAATACTTGGTTGGTGCTTTACGACAGTAATGGCAATGAAACGATTAGAGCGATTGCTGCACAGATTTCTCAATCGACGACAAACAAATCGGCAAGTGCGACAAAAAGTAATGTAGATACGAAATTGTCTGACCTGGCTTCATCGCAAAAACAAGATGTGGTTGGCTCAAATGAACAAGAGTCGACCAAAACGTACAAATGTGAAACGCCTAATGCCAATCTCGCTACTTTACGTGTAAATACGCTGGGGCCTGACACATTGGCTTTATCATTAAACAACACCCATCACATTGTGCAGTTATCACGTTCAGCATCGGGGGCAAAATACACCAACAACAAGAACGTAGTGTTTTGGAATAAAGGTGATGTTGCTACCCTATCGATCAACTCAGGTTATTACCATTGTAGTTTAAGCACCTAAAGCGAAATCGACGCTTACTTGTCTGTTTTAGGCTTAGTCTCTACCTTAATATTTACCTCACATGATGAAAGGGCCTAAGCTGCCCTTTTAACTTCTCTTTTCAACAGTATCAAATTGCGAAGAGCAATTGCTTTTAGCCCCGCAAGGTTAACCCTTACCTCCAACTCAATTAGTTTCAGTTAAACATTTTCGCACCTTTAATTGGTCAATCAAAAAGGAATTAAGCATGGGGATAGCTAATTCTTTATATATTTAATGTTTACACTTTTACTATTTAAAATCATTCACTTACCAGCAATTTTCGCAAGTTACTCCTAGCAATTACGCTTCTGTAACAATGCTCACAAGTTGAAACAATAGTTAGAACACTATACAATTTATTTTTATTGAACGACCAATTAAAATAAAAACATCAGTAAAAAGACGTGCGACATTACGTCCTAAAACCTTCAATAATGCGTCATGGGCGCAGTAGGTAATGATATTTTTACAGGGTGACTTTTACAAAGCGAAAGTGTTCTATTCGTGCAAGTTAGCATTTCAATAAAGAAAATAGTTTCAACACTATTCATCATTTTGAAACTATTTCTACGTATTAGGTATTCGTAATAGAAGTTAATTCGCAGTACCCGCAAATTGGCGAAAGTTTTAGTCCTTTTAAAAGTAGGAGTTTATGCATGTCATTACCGACTTATCAGAATTTCATTCACGGCAAGCCGATGGCAAACAAAAGCAAAGAAACCTTTGCTGTAACCAACCCCGCAACCGGTGAGGTAATTTACCACGTAGAAGTGGCTGATGAGTTTATTCAACAAGAAGCAATTAAAAGCGCTAAAGAAGGTTTTGCGGTGTGGTCAGCAATGATGCCAATTGAAAGAACCCGTATTCTTAATAAAGCGGTTGCATTGCTTCGTGAACGTAATGACGAACTCGCTAAGTTTGAAGTACTCGATACCGGTAAGCCTATTCAAGAAGCCGACTGTGTTGATATTGAAACTGGCGCTGATGTTATTGAGTACTATGCCGGCCTTGCTCCTACTCAACTAGGTACCCAGCAACCTGTGGGTGGCGATTTCTTCTACACGCGCAAAGAAGCGCTAGGTATCTGTGCCGGTATTGGCGCATGGAACTACCCTATTCAAATCGCTTGCTGGAAATCAGGCCCCGCCCTTGCCGCAGGTAATGCGTTTATATTTAAGCCGTCAGAAGAAACCCCAATGGGTGCGCTTAAACTGGCTGAAATTTTTACCGAAGCTGGCGTACCTGACGGCGTATTCAATGTGGTTCAAGGTGCAGCACAAGTAGGTCAGTGGCTTACAAACAGCCCTGACATTGAGAAAGTATCGTTTACTGGTGAAGTAGGAACAGGTAAAAAAGTGATGCAAAGCGCCGCTGCGTCGAACTTAAAAGACGTAACAATGGAGCTTGGCGGGAAGTCACCGCTTGTAGTATTCGAAGATGCCGACATTAGCCAGGCTATCAGCGCCGCTATGCTAGGCAATTTTTATACTCAAGGTGAAATCTGTACTAACTGTACTCGTGTTTACGTCCAGCGCTCTGTATATCAAGCCTTTATTGATGAGCTTAAAGCCCGTACCGAAAACAATATCATTATGGGCGACCCACTAGACCCTAATGTAAACCTAGGCGCACTTATTTCTAAAAAGCACCAAGAGTTAGTGCTTAGCTATATTGCGAAAGGGAAAGAAGAAGGCGCAACGCTGTTAACCGGTGGTAACGCTGCCTCTCCAGCTTCTGCGCCTAACGGCTATTTTGTTGAACCAACAATTTTCACAGATTGCACTGACGATATGACTATCGTTAAGGAAGAGATCTTTGGGCCAGTAATGAGCGTGTTGGTATTCGATGATGAAGACGAAGTGATCGCACGCGCGAATGATACCGAGCTAGGTTTGGCAGCGGGCGTATTTAGTAAAGATATCCAGCGCGCGCACCGCGTTATCCACCAGTTACAAGCTGGTATTTGCTGGATAAATGCATATGGAAACTCTCCTGCTGAAATGCCTGTAGGCGGCTACAAGCAATCTGGCATTGGACGGGAAAACGGTGTTGAAACACTTAATAGCTACACGCAAACCAAGTCGGTTTATGTAGGTATGAGCCAAATTGAAAGCCCGTTTTAAATCGCAGTAGGAGTACATATGCAGACATTTGATTACATAATTGTTGGAGCTGGTTCTGCTGGCTGTGCGCTAGCGAACCGCTTGTCAGAAAACCCAAAGCACAAGGTGTTGCTACTGGAAACCGGTGGCTCAGATAAAAGCATTTTCATCAAGATGCCAACGGCGCTGTCTATTCCTATGAATACCGACAAGTATGCGTGGCAATTCAACACTGAAAAAGAGCCCTATTTAAACAACCGTGAAATGCACTGCCCCCGCGGTAAAGTGCTGGGCGGCTCGTCATCCATTAACGGAATGGTATACGTACGCGGCCACGCTAAAGACTTTGATGAATGGGAAGCTCACGGCGCAGAGGGCTGGAATTATCAGGCGTGCCTACCCTATTTCCAAAAAGCTGAAACCTGGTACAAAGGTAACGACGCTTACCGAGGTGGCAATGGTGAACTCGGCGTTAACAACGGTAACGAAATGAAGAATCCGCTTTATACGGCCTTCATTAAAGCCGGCGAACAGGCGGGCTACGATATCACTAGCGATTACAATGGTAAGCAGCAAGAAGGCTTCGGCCCTATGCATATGACCGTTAAAGATGGTGTACGCAGTTCGGCAAGCCGTGAATATCTTGACCCGATAAAATCGCGTAAGAATTTAACTATAGTGACTGGCGCGCTGGTTACTAAAGTCGTGCTGGAAGATAAAGTCGCAAAAGGCGTTGAATATGTAGTTAACGGTAAAGCCGAAACTGCCGCCGCATCTCACGAAGTGATTTTAAGTGCCGGCTCTATTGGCTCACCACATATCCTGCAACTTTCTGGAATTGGCGACAAAGATATTCTTGAAAAAGCAGGTGTCGATGTTAAGCACCACCTGCCGGGTGTGGGTCAAAACCTGCAAGATCATTTGGAATTTTATTTCCAGTACAAGTGCAAACAGCCAATTACGTTAAATCGCAAACTGGGCTTAATTTCAAAAGGGTTGATCGGCGCTCGCTGGTTGTTAAACCGTTCTGGGTTAGGCGCTACGAATCACTTTGAGTCTTGCGCCTTCATTCGCTCGAAAGCAGACGTAGAGTGGCCTGACATTCAGTACCACTTCTTGCCTGCCGCTATTCGATACGACGGAAAGTCAGCGTTTGATGGCGATGGTTTTCAAGTGCACGTAGGTCACAACAAACCTAAAAGTAGAGGTAGCGTAACCCTTCAGTCGGCTAACCCGACGGTTCCACCTAAAATTTTGTTTAACTATTTGCAGCATCCAGATGATATCGAAGGGTTTAGAGCATGCGTAAGACTTACACGAGAAATCATCGCACAGTCAGCATTCGACGACTTCAGAGACGGCGAAATTCAGCCTGGCGAGCACATTCAGACGGATGAAGAAATAGACGCTTTTGTGCGTGAAGCCGTTGAGAGCGCTTACCATCCATCATGCTCTTGCAAAATGGGGGAAGATGAGATGGCAGTGGTAGATTCTCAAACCAATGTTCATGGCATTGAAGGATTGCGAGTGGTGGATTCTTCTATCTTCCCCACAATTCCAAACGGAAACCTAAATGCGCCAACCATCATGGTGGCGGAAAAGGCGGCAGACATCATTCTGGGTAAACCTGCTTTGCCACCACAAAATGTACCCGTGGATATTCACCCGCATTGGCAAACAAAGCAACGCTAAATTTTTAAACTAGCTCGCACCAGTGTGCTTGTTGTTAAAACAAGCGCACCTTCCACAGTGCCTACATACCGCCTTTAATATAAGGCTTTAATGTGTAGTTGGGTGGACTGTTTAATAACGAAAAAAAGGAAAAAACATGTTTCATTTTTATCAATATTGGGAGGGTGATAATGACAGTATGGCTTAGTGCAGGCATTATTTTCACTCTACTTTCTGTAGCCTATATTTTGTTTAAATGGGGCAACATGAAAGTGGTCGGCGTAACGCCAGTTAGAACCTTTACCTTTATTGCCATTCTCTTTACCTCAGGTTTGGACGTGGGCCTTATTATGTTCCCGCTCACTGAATTTGCTGGTTATGCTGACATAAGCGCAAGTCCTGAATATGCCTTCACCAATCCGCTCGCCATTGAGTTTGGGTTCTGGGGATTCTTAATTTGGGGATTCTACTTTCTTACTTGTTTTTATTTCTGCGTAATCGAACCGAAAGTAAAGTTCTTCGAGCTTCCCGTTGTTAAGTTCGTAAACAACGTTGTAATCATCGGAACCTGTGCTTTCACGGCGTTTCTATTACTGTCTAACCTTCCGTGGTATTTACCGTCGATAGGCGACGGAGAATCTGTCGTGCCTGCGTTCTACCTGATTGTGTTTGCAGCCATTGCTTTTGCCGTATATTCGAGCACTAGCATTAAATACGTGCGTATTTTAAGCCTAACAACCACATGGGTATTTATAGCGCTTATTATTGGCATGTGGGCGGCTGCATTTGTATTTGGTGAAAGTGAGATAACGGCTTATTTTACCAACCTAGGTCTTATTGGCGGGTACTTTGCGAACATCGATAACTTCGTATTACCCATTAATGAGTATCACGAGTTCTATCTATTCTGGTGGTTCAGCTGGAGCATCATGATTGGTCAGTTTACGTCTCGTTTCGTGGGCGGTCTTAAAACTTATCAAGTCATGTTGGCTATGATGGTCATTCCATCTATCCCGATTGCGGCTTGGTTTTCAGTACTGTACCACTATCACAGTGCCGGTATTCCTACTGAGGGGATAACCAATTTAGCCATGGTATGCGTGGGTGTCGTCTTTGTGATCAACTCACTTGATTCACTGATTAGACTGTACACAGATAATCTAAACATGACCGTTGAACGCATCGGTAAAGGCAATTACATTGCTCTCAATATCGTGGCGCTTTCGCTACTTACGTTGCTGTTCAAACTAGACTTCTTGCAAATTCAGTGGGTGGGTGCGTTAGTTATCACTATCTTCTTTAGCTGCTTTGCTTTCATTCTAAGTCAGAAATTTAAATCGGTGACGGCCATCAAAACATCGCCGAAAGAAAACAAAATCGACTTTACCAAGATAGAAAATCTCAACTAACTAAATCATTTACTTTTTACCTTCTTAACATTGGCTCATTTTGAGCCAATGGGGGTAAGTATTGCCCGAAGCTTGCGTAAGAGCGCATTAACTAGGAAGCGGGCCAAATAAAACAATGATAAAAACAGGTGTTTAACAATGAAAAAATTGAATTCTTTTTTTACATCCACGCATATTTTCACAGTGGCTATTGTCGCAGCGTTATATTCTTCAGCTTCATTCGCTGATTGGAGCGCCAATATCTCTGCGGTTTCAGATTATACCTTCAACGGCGTTAGCCAAACGCAAAACGACCCGGCTCTTCAGGGCGGCGTTGATAAAGCATTTGATAACGGCACTTATGCAGGCACGTGGGCATCTAATGTAGATTTTGGTGGCGATACAAACCTTGAATGGGATTTTTACGTGGGTCGTTACCAAATGCTAACCGAAACGGTGAGTTTGGACTACGGCATCGCTTATTACTCTTATCACGGTGGCGATGATTCAAGTGATGGCAATTACCCAGAGGTGTATACCAAGTTTGGTTATGCCAGTGACTACGGTAGTTCAGAACTAAACTTCTGGTACACGTGGGATTACTTTGGAACAGGCGCAAAACACGCTATCGCAATGGTTGCTCATACCTTTGAACTCGCCCCCAACCATCATTTACGTGCAAGCTTTGACGTATCTAACTCACTAGACAGTGACAAGTGGCTGTGGAATGGTGATGACACCTCTTTCTACCACTACCGTTTGGCTTACCAAACAAGCTATGAAGGGTTCGATTTCGAAATTGCTGCTGAAAACACCAATCTTGATTTTGATACCGCCGATGAGCGCATTGTGTTTGGTGTGTCAAAAACCTTCAGCTTCTAAACGTTGAATTGGAAGGTGGTTCTTCAGAACAAGAGCCACTTTCCTTAGCAAATGCTATGCGTGTTCGCACTACGCTGCTTCAACTGTACTCGGTCAATTTAACTTAGCGATACGACGGTTAAAAAGTCCACGCAACAAAACGACTCAATTTACTTCCCTGTCCCATATCAATCACTTTACACTGCGCAGCACCGTAATAATCAATACTGGTTTTAATTGGTTTCAAATGGGCACTCTTCGACACCAAGCAGGTGAACCATTCTACATTGTCTTTTACAGAGACACTCTCTTTAACCATGCGCTGAATAAAGGCAAGTTCACCGCCTTCGCACCACAGTTCATTCGCTTGGCCCGCAAAATTCAAGTTTGCGTCCTTACCTTGGTAAGCGGCATTTTTACCTTGTAGCTTGGATGTACGATGCCCAAAACCTTGCTCACGATTATCGGTGAACTTCGCACCACTTCGTTTCTGTTTATTACGGGTTAAATTAGATGTCTTCCTTCGCGTGCCTGACAGTGCCTCTTGCGCAGACTTATGAAACGGAGGATTGCACATAGTAAACGTAAATCGTTCATTTGCTTCAATCACGCCGTTGAAAATACTTGCTCTATTCGCTTGTTTACGCACTTGGAATTTATGGGCTAACACACTATTTTTACTAGCAATAGCTTTAGCACTTTTTACTGCGACGTCATCAACATCACTCCCTACGAACGACCAGTCATAGGATGTAACGCCGATAATAGGGTAGATAGCATTTGCGCCCACGCCTATATCAAGCCCACGAACGTTTTGATCTTTCCCCAGTTGACTCTGCTCACCATGCGCACTGCTGCTCGTTGATTTTAATAAATCAGCAATACCGTGGATATAATCTGCTCTTCCAGGTACTGGGGGGCATAAGTAGCCATCAGGAATATCCCAATATTCAAGGCGGTAGTAGTGATGAAGTAAGGCCGCATTAAGCACCTTCACCGCTTTTGGGCTGGTGAAATCTATACTGGTATTGCCGCTTTTAGCACGAACGAGAAAAGACTTGAGCGCTGGGTATGTCTGGCACAGCGTATCCATAGGATAGCCGTTCTTGTGAAGATTTTTTGGGTGCATGAAGCGCTACTTTTTGTGTGAAACTAAGAACTGGGATTGCACGTTTTCATCGAGCAACTGGGCACCGCTACCTTGGGCTGCCACTTTATCGTCGGTATTGTAAAGCCTACAGCGGTCTAATGACAAACACCCACAGCCAATACAGCCTTCTAACGACGTCTTCAAACTGGTCAGCGCTGAAATTTTTGCTTCGATATGCTGATTAAACACCGTGCTTAATTTTGCCCAATCAGCTTGTGTTGGCGTTCTGTTGTCTGGAAGTGTAGACAACAGACTCTTTATCTCAGCAAGGGAATACCCCATATTTTGCGCGATCAAAATAAAGGAAACTCTACGAATGACAGAGCGAGGAAATGCTCTATTTCCGCCATTTGTGCGCACAGAAGGAATAAGCTCTTCGTTGGCATAATAGCGAATTAATGAAACAGCATTGCCAGTACGTTTAGCAATAAAGCCAATGCTTACCATAGGTTCTGGTGCCATAACGCCCCTTTTCCAATTTCCAAATAGCGGTAAAAAACGCTTGATCTAAAGTTAGCTTTAGATATTAAGCTGTTTTTCGTTGATTATCTACACAAGGAAAAACACATGACAATTGCATACTTAGAGCACGCGAATATCACCGTTGAAAACCCAGATGAGCTAGCCAGCTTACTTTGTACGCTATTTGGTTGGAAAGTACGGTGGAGCGGCGGCGCCAAAAATGACGGCTACACGGTGCACGTAGGAAACGATAAAGACTACCTAGCCCTTTACAGACCTAAAGCTATCAATGATATTGAAAGCGATTATAAAACCCTCGCCAATATCAACCACATCGGTATTGTTGTGCCTAATTTAGACGAAACAGAGCAGCGGGTTCTGGCACTAAACTTCAATACTTTTAGCCATGGCGATTATGAACCAGGTAGACGCTTTTATTTCATGGCTCAGCAAAACATAGAGATTGAAGTCGTTTCATATAACTAGGGCTATTAAGTGATACACCTAGCTGAACTTTCAATTTTAGTGTTAGATTAACCTTACCTCACTCGTGCGCGTTTTACTTTATATCTTTGTTTGCTAAGTTTGTTTACTAAAAATGAACGCGCACTGTGATCATTTTAATAATAATAGACAGGAAACATGGATGAGAAAGTTACTAGCGGTAAGTTTAGGTTTAGTAATGTTATCCCTATCGGCAAACGCATGGGCGAATAACATTCTTAGTATGAAACAGCGAAGCGAGCTGATTGATAAGATCACCGTTGAACGCTTCAATTCTGTGCTGCCCCAAATTATGGAGCGTGAAGGCATCGACATGTGGGTGTTAATGTCCCGGGAATACAACGAAGATCCCGTTTTAAAAACCATGTTACCTTCTACTTGGATTTCCGCACGACGTCATACCATGTTAGTCATTTATAACCCCGGCAATGGTCAACCGCTAGAACGTTTGGCTGTTGCAAGATATGCGGTAGGGTCACTATTTAAAAAAGCGTGGGATAAGGAAGCACAACCCGACCAGTGGAAGGCATTGAAACACGTTATCGAAGCCCGGAATCCCGCTAAAATTGCCATTAATACGTCTGATTCATTTGCGCTCGCTGATGGCATGACCTCTACCGAACACGATAAATTTATGGCCGTACTTCCTGAAGCGCTGAAAAGCCGCGTTGTAAGTGGCGAAAGACTCTCAATCGGTTGGCTGGAAACGCGCAGTGACCTTGAAATGCAATATTATCCGGTACTTACTCAAATTGGTCATTCACTAATAGCAACGGCATTTTCAAATGAAGTTATAACCCCTAACGTGACAACTACAGACGATGTGGTGTGGTGGCTGCGTGATCAAACGCGCGCTTTAGGGCTGACCAACTGGTTTCATCCTACTGTCTCAATTCAACGTAAAGACAGTGAAGTCTTCGACCAAATTACCGCATTTAGCAAGCGTCCTGGTGAAAACATCATTCGGCCGGGCGATCTCATTCATGTCGATTTCGGCATTACTTACCTTCGACTTAATACTGATCAACAGCAGCATGCTTACGTGTTAAAGCCTGGTGAAAAAGACGCGCCAGCTTCACTTAAGGAAGCACTTAAATCTGGAAACCAGTTGCAGGACATTCTGACCGGTAATTTTAAAGTAGGCAGAACAGGTAACACTATTTTGAGTATGTCGCGGCAGCAGGCTATCGAACAAAACATTACGCCCGCTATTTACACCCACCCGCTTGGTTTTCATGGGCACGCAGCGGGTCCAACGATAGGAATGTGGGATGCACAGGAAGGAGTACCAGTTCAAGGTGACTATCCAGTGTTTGCACAAACGGCTTATTCGATAGAACTCAATGCAGCAAGCTTTATTAAAGAGTGGAACAAAGAAATTAGAATTATGCTGGAAGAAGATGCATTTTTTGACGGTCAGTCAGTAACCTATTTAGATGGCAGGCAAACTGAGTTTCATTTGATTCATTCAGATGAAAACCAATAACTATAGGTGGAGCGTTACGCCTATTTTAATGCCTATACGAAATGAAAAAACTGAACGGAGCGGCTAAAGGTTGGCCGATGCGAGAAGACTTATGTAGAATTAAATCAAGCGAAGCGTAAAGTGTCAGGCCTTTCGCCCTTTCAAGCGAAAGGCCATGAAACTGTACTAAATATTAGCAGTAGGTTGCTATCCTAAAACGCAGTCTTATTCAGCAGCAGTGCGAACAACTACGTTCTCTGCACTGTATTCGCGAACAAAATCAGACATTGTTTTGTGGTTACAAATAATGTTCTCACCTTCCAAACCAAACTTCGCTAGTGCCGCTTCTTTACCTACTGAAAGCGCTTCTAGACAAGCCTGTGACGCAACATCTTGGTTTTTAGCAACAAGTGCTACAGTTTTCGCGTTTTCAGTCGCCTTGTTGTTTTTGTACATGTAAGCAAAAGTGCGAAGTGATTCGCCGTTGCAACGTACAGATGCACTGAACTCTTCTGCATTAAAACCTTTTGAACGGATAAGACGCAATGCAGGACCAAAACCATCTTCTGCAGCAGTTAAACATGCTTGTGTTTCGATGTTGTCGTTAATTGGCTTTAGTACGACATCTTTTGCGAAAGATTGAGTGGCAGCAACAGATAGTGTTAGAGCAATTGCGAAAGTAGACAGTTTCATTTTTGAATTCCTATTTTGTAACTAAATTAGATATCACCTGAGTGATGAATACATTATGAACAACACTTTCAAAAAATAAAGCATTTTTCGTAATTTAATTACAGAAATAGCAAAATAAACAGACAGATCACGACAAAACTGAAAGTTATTTACAAAAACCAACATATTTTATATAAAATTTTAC
>NZ_JBHNYX010000078.1:0-11654 GCF_054960505.1 Alteromonas sp. G4i13
CTGATTGTCATCAATATTCTCGTCAACAAACAGGTGAAGTAGCTCTGCCGCTTTCGTGACATTGTCCGCAGCTGACTGCCAGGACAGGAACACTGCTTGTTGTGCAAAGGCGTTGGCGGCTTCCTGTTGTTTTCGGATATGGTAAACAAACCCATCCGTCAGGCGCTCCAGTGCAAGTTGCATGCGCTCTGTCAGATGACACAGTAACCACAGGTGCTGCTGTGAGCGTTTGAAGCGCCGCACTTTACTGCCGTAGTAATCAATAAGGCCGCTGAAGTGTTGTCGATTTTTTAGCGACAGATTGAGCCTGTCCACAACGTCATTTATTTGCGTGTTCCATGGTGCTAACCGGTGGTAAATGGCGAGCTCTTTTTTAAGCTCAGGCACGGTCAGACTTTTGGCACCACCCCTGAGATGGCTCAGACTCAGCCCGTCGTCTTTAGTAGTGATTATGTTGTCCAGAAAGACGTTAAGTTCATTACTGGTAAGTTGATTCAGTTGGAGCGTCAGGTCTTTTCTGACCTGTTGCATTGTGCGGCTTATCAGTCTTTGAAGCACGGAGTACTTAGGAATGGCAATGTTATGGCTGGCAAGGTATTCAATGGCCGCATCAAAGAGGTGTCGAGGCTCCAGCCAGGCATGACCAATGTAAACCAGGTGGTGGCACAGAGCATTGAGGTGCTGTTTTTCATTCCACTTATTGTAATTAAGTAGACGCAGTATCCTTGAGTAAATACGGTCACGCTGCATTTTACTGACACTGAAAGGCTTGATCCCTTTACCTCTTTGAATTTGGGAGGCAATAAACTGCATGTCGATACTGATATCACGGAAACTCGGAGCAATGATCACTGGCTTAGATTTAAAATAGCCCAGAAGCGCCACGAAATAACAACGATGTTTAGTAAGCCTGATAGTACGGCATTCGGCCTGTTCTACATCGTTTAGCGAAAAATACAAACGTTGTTCCTCAATAGAAAACTGAGGTGCTGAATACAAGTCTCGTTGTTCTGCCTGAGTCAGAATCGAGAGTTCATTACTAATTGCCATGATGAATAAACGCCAATATGATTGATGGTGTTTATATAAGATGGCAGAATATTGGAAGGTAACCCACCGCCACAGACCATATAATATAATACCTGTAGCGTTCTATGTTACTTTAGAGGGGAAAATCCCTAGAACCCCTGAACAGGTGTGGTTGCTTCTTGTGTAAATTGACACAATTGTGTCAATATTCTGGAGTGATTATTGAGGTGTAGAATGGTATGAAAGAGAGGAAAAACAGCACTATTCATGATGTGGCGAGAGTGGCCGGTGTTTCGATTAAGACAGTTTCCAGAGTAATCAATAAAGATCTAACCGTGCGCAGTAGCAATCGGGAAAAGGTTGAAAGTGCTATTCGCCAAACTGGTTATCAACCTGATCTGAATGCCCGGCGATTAAGAACTCAACAATCTTATCTTATAGCACTACTCTACGCAGTACATGATTCCAATTCATACTCCTCCCGTCTTACTTATGGTGCGGTTAGCGCCTGTGATGAAGCTGGTTATGATTTATTGGTTCGTCCGTGTGACTTTGTAAACTATAATGATATATCAGCTATTGTTGAGCATATTGCGAATCGTTCGAATCCCGATGGCTATATTATTGCGCCGCCATTAAGCAATGATCCAGACTTAATTAGAACGTTAAAATCACTAGATAAAGGCATTGTCAGGATTGCACCATTAAATATAGATGAAGATGACTGCGTTTACACGATGGAATACGATGGTGCTTTGACGGCGATGCGACACTTGATGAGTGTAGGTCATACTAAAATTGCTTTTATCAATGACCTAAAAGGATATGGAGGTGTATCTCGATTCGAGGGTTACCAACAAGCCCATAAGGAAGCAGGATTAGAAATTGAACCATCATTAGTGAAGACCCTAGAGGGCACTGACAGTGAGTATGAGATGGCAGTAAGGCAGTTACTAAATAATGAAAACTGTCCTACAGCCGTTTTTTGCTCTACAGATTATCTGGCAATGTTGATATACCGGGTTGCTAATCAATTGCACCTGAAAATTCCTTACGACCTATCGGTCATAGGCTTTGACGACGATCCTAATTCGCGAAATATATGGCCACCATTGAGTACTATTCGTCAACCGGTTGTTAATCTTGGGCGTGCGGCAGCAGAAAAGCTTATTTATTCCTTAATACAAAAGCAGCATGTTAACCACAAACAGGATTTGGCGTGTGAGTTAATAATGCGGAGTTCCTGTGCGCCTAATTTGTAATTGTTTGAGCGTCACTAATAAGTAGTTTGGTTGAATAATCTTTTGGGTTTAGGGTAAACGGTTTTCTTTACTTACCATAGGTGTAGAAACCAAAAGTGAGTCGATAAAAAATGCCAGTCAGCTTAACTGACTGGCATTTTTTATTAGCGAAATAATCAGAACGGGTACTGAATTCCCTGGTTCATTACGCTTATCCATTTACTGTGGGTAAACTCATCAAGGTTTACCGGACCGCCAATACGGCCAGCATCCCCTGAGTCTTTTAACCCGCCAAACGGAATGTGATACTCATTGTTTACCGTTTGATCATTCACATGCACCATACCGGCTTCTATCAGCCCGGCCAGGTATTCGCCTTTGGCACTGTCTGCGGTATGAATGGAGGCAGATAATCCCAGCGACGTCGCATTGGCCAGCGCAATGGCTTCCTGCTCAGTGCTAAAGGTTACAATGGGGGCAACCGGGCCAAATATTTCCTGCTGAAATACCGGCATATCCGGTGTTACGTTAGTCAGTACGGTTGGGCGCACTAATCGGCCCTCAACCGTGCCGCCGGCAATCACTTTGGCGCCCATTGCCACAGACTCATCAATCAGAGCCTCAACCTTATCGGCCTGGGTCTGGTTAATTAACGGGCCAAGATGGCATTGTTCGGTAAACGGGTTTCCGGCATACAGGTTATTAGCGCGTTCAGCCAGTGCCGAGGCGTAGGCTTCGGCCACGTCCTTGTGGACAATATGACGCCCGGATTGCATGCATATCTGCCCCTGATGGAGGAACGCACCCCAGGCAGCACAGGATGACGCTGAAGCGATATCTGCATCGGCCAGCACGATAAAGGCATTGTTACCGCCCAGTTCCAGCGATGTTTTCTTGAATGTTGCGGCGCAATGCTTCGCGATTGAGCGGCCCACCGCAGTGGATCCGGTAAACGCGATCATGCCGGTATCCGGATGCTCAACCACGGCCTGACCTGGTTCGGCACCACCCGGCAATAAACCCAGCACATGGTCAGGTAAACCCGCCTCGCGCATCAGTTGCTGAATAATCACCCCGCCGGTAAAAAAGCTCTGCGGATCGGGTTTCAGCACTACACTGTTGCCCATGGCAAGGGCCGGTAATACCGCTCGTAATGAGAGTAACAATGGAAAGTTCCACGGTGCGATAACGCCAACTACGCCTACCGGAATGCGCACACGCATGTTTTTGCGCCCCGGCATCGCCGATGGGTATATTTCGCCATTGGGTGCCTGGGTCTGACTGGCGGCCATATAGGTTTGTTCTACACAAGCCTGTAATTCCCATTCGCTTTTAGGCCGGATAGAGCCGCATTCTCTGGCATTCCAGGCATGAATAAGTTCGGCATTGGCTTCGAGTGCCTGCGCAAATCGGCGCAGGATACCAGCGCGGGTTTCAAAGGTGGTGGCAGCCCAGTCCGGCTGTGCCTGCTTACAACGGCTGATGACATCGCCTGCTTCGGCGGCAGTGGCAGCATTAATACTGCCGAAAACGGTGCCGGTGGCAGGTTCGACAATGTCGAACGCAGCACCGGAGAAGCCAGATGTGTAGTCGAGGGAAAAGTCACTCTGGCTGATGTCTTGATAATTCATGCTAATACCTTAACTTGGATTCGTTTGGTTGATGTGATCGGCAATGTAACTGGCCAGCGCATAAACCGTTTCAGACGGGTTATAACCAATTGATGTGGGAAGCAGACTGGCATCTACCACATACAGCTTCTTAATGTCGTGGGTTTCACCATAGGGGTTAACCACGGTTTTGGTTTTGTCGGCCCCCATCCGGCAGGTGCCCTGTGGATGGAACGACGTGTAGCGATAACGCGCCGGTTCATTTTCAAGGGCATCAATAACGCTGTCGATGTCGTCCACGGAATTGATCCGCTGTTTATCTGACGTCGGCAGGTACAGGTATTTGGCACCGGCTGCAAACAGAATGCGCGCATTATCCTTCAGGCCTTTCTTCATGGCTTCAAAGTCTTCATCGTCTACCTGATAGCGAATTTCCTTGTAGCCGTTTTCCAGCGTTACTTCACCCACGTTTTTATCGTGGATCAGGGTAATCAGCCGCGTGGAGTTAGGGTAGTTCTGCATGTAGCGCACGTAGGGTTTACCCGTTCCTGGCTCCGCCATAAATGAGGCTTCTACGGGATCCTGAACTGCATTGAGTTGGATCCAGCCTCCATCATCCGGCAGGGTATGGCTGTCGTCGAACAGGCTGTGTGTAGCGCCGTGGAAATCATTCAGCTGTTTGTCGAACATTGCGGTAACGGAAAGTGACGGGTGGCAGGCGAAGTTTTTACCCACCTGACCACTGGAGTTTGCCAGCCCGGATTGTTGTAACAGCAGCGGCGAGCCTGTAGGCCCTGCAGCCAGCACCACTATAGGCGCATTGACCTTCATGCGGGTTTTTACCTTGCCAGTTTTCGGATCGACAACTTCAGCATTTACACCACTGGCAGCACCGTTGACGGTGTTAATTTTGGTTACCCGGGTATCGGCATAAATAACGGCGCCGTGATTACATGCCCAGGGCAGGTAAGTCACCATCATCGATTGTTTACGGTCAGTTTTGCAGCCAGCAAAGCAAAAGCCGGTCATGGCGCAATCACGTATATTGCGTCGGGCCAGGCCCAGCGGAATATCCAGCTTCTGCATACCTTTTTTAATGTACTCGGCACCCACGCTGGTTTCGTGACCTTTCACTTCGGTGATCCCGAGTTTTTTTTCGACTTTTTCAAAGTACGGCAACATGACATCGGGTGTGAGGTTCGTCAGGCCATATTCTTTACCCCATTTATTCAGGTAGTAATCCGGAGTACGGAAACACAGTGCGGCGTTGACCACGGTAGAGCCACCCACACAGCGACCCTGCAATACAGTAATATCGCCATCGGTGTTACTTTGTGCACCTTCACCTTCATACAGGGTGGCCATGGAAACGGCCATCATTTCGGTGAATTTTTCTGATGGTACATAAGGGCCAGCCTCCAGCACGATTACTTTTTTACCGGCTTTGGCCAGTTCGTAGGCATTGATCCCGCCACCCGCGCCAGATCCAATAATGACCACGTCGGCGTCAAGGTCGAGTTGGGCTGCAGTGATATCGGCAGCGGTTTTTACGTTTAACTGATTTTGAGTTGTAGACATCGTTATACTCCTACCGATATTTAAGCTTGTGGCTCGGGTGTAACACCGCGCTTTTTAAGTCCCCATTTTTCCGATACCGGACCGTCATAACCTAACGGTGCCCAGGTGTTCGGAATAGCCCAGTAAGCCAGCACAGTGAGCTTTTTAATCCCCATCGCTAAAGCACGATGCGGCGCTACATCTGAGTCTGCCCAGGCATCCACAAAGGCAGTTGCGTCGGCGTCGGATAGCTTGGTAAAAGGCTTGCCGTAGGCTTTTTCGGCGCTTTGATTAAAGTAATGAATACCCTGATTAAGCCCTTTACGGATATGCGGTGGCATGCCTGCCAGCAAGGCGCCTTCAATGGTCGGGATAACCGGTAACGTGGCCGGATTCACCAGGGTAGTGCCCTCGGTAGGTAAGGCGATAGCAAGCATTTTCTTAAATACGGCCTGCTCGGTTGCATCCATTTTGTTTTCGTCGGTCAGAATGCCTGCCATGACCTGCATAGACGAACAGCTCATGACGGTTGCGGTGATGGCGGTTGCCAGTTTTAAGAACTGCCTGCGTTGATTATTAATATGTGACATTGGATTGCCCTTTATCGTTGTGTTATAGCGATTACAACTACGTACAGCATGGTTACGCAGGGAGTGTGCCAAAAGTTAATTAAAAGTTAATTTGTTGATATTTATTTGGTTTTTTGAAAAGTGGTTTGGCAGTGTTTCATTTTGAAACACTGCCAGGCAGGTGCCAGTCTCAGTTTAATGCACTGTCAGAACGTTCTTTGGCCAGTTTGCGGTATAACGTGGCCCGGGAGATGCCCAGGGTCTTCGCTGCCTGGCTCATATTGCCGCTGCAATCCTCAACCACCTGATTGATCAGTTCCTGACTGGCCTGATCCAGTAAGCGTCCTGATCCCATTGGCTGGGCAGATGTCGAAATGGCGGGCTGAGATACGCAGGTCTGACAGGTTTGATACTCGTCGGGAAGCTCATCCATTTGAATGAGGGTAGTCTCATCACCAATGGCATCGGCATACAGCAACACATTGCGCAATTCGCGGATGTTGCCAGGCCAGTTATAACACTGAATAAAGCGTTTAACTTCGGCACTCAGGCTTTGTTTATGCTGGCAGTCGGCGTTAACAATAGTGGCAGCAATGGCCAGTTTATCATCCCGTTCCCGCAAGGGTTTAATGGGAATGGCAAAGCCTTTTAAACGAAAGTACAAATCCTGCCTAAAACGGCCTTCATCAATGGCTTGTTCAAGGTTGACATTCGTTGCACAGATAAGCTGAAAATCGACTTTATGTTCCTTTGATGATCCTAACGGACTCACCTCGCGGGTTTCCAGCACCCGTAACAAACGGCTTTGGAGGGCGAGAGGCATATCGCCGATTTCATCCAAAAACAAGGTACCTTTGTCGGCTTCGGCAATACGCCCTTTAAAACCATTTTTATCGGCACCGGTAAACGCACCGGCCTGATACCCAAACAGTTCGCTTTCGATGAGGTTTTCTGGAATCGACGCGCAGTTAATAGAGATAAACTTTCCACGACACTGACTGGCATCGTGCAGGTGACGGGCGGTAACTTCTTTACCAACGCCGGATTCACCATAAAGCATAACGGGTAAACGGTTGAGCACTCTGGCGCCGCGTTGTACCGACTTTGTCAGCTGTTCATCGCCGAAGGTCGTCTGTGATTCAGGCTTAATTTCTACAGTGGCCGGGTAATTAAACTGACTGGTATGCTTTACGGGGGCGACCTGAGGCGTTCTGATTATTCTTGAGGCCAGGGTGACGCCCGAGTGGAGGGTTAAATAAAACGGTTCGCCATTTGCCGCGCGTTTGCTGGTGACTAACTGAAAATCGGAACTGAATAAGCCGTCGAACCAGGTATCAAAAAAGCGCCGCTGGTCTGAAATAAAGGTTGAAGCGGCTTCGTTACAGCCAACCATCTTTCCTTCCGGCGTAATCGCCAGCAGCAGATTAGTGATATCACCGAATTGCCCGGAAGAGGGAATAATCTCGATAACATAGGTATCGCTAAGATTCAGGATCAGCGATTTCTGGATATTTCTGGCGCAGGTCTCAAGCATGTAAAACACGGCCATATCGTTAATGGAGTGTTCGTTGGTGATGTCCAGAGAAGCGCATAAACGGCCCATATGGTCAAAAACCGGTGCCGCCGCACAGTGAAAAGTGTTGTGTTGCTCTTTGTAATGTTCGCCGCCAAATACGCGGCTGAACTTTTTACTGTTTACTGCGCAGGACATGGCCGTTGTACCTACCACGTTCTCATTCAGCATGATGCCGTCTTTAAAGGCCTGGGCGATGCGCGAGTTACTTAGACGATTAGCCTGGCGAACCTGCAATGCATTACAATCCTGATCAGTTAACAAGACCGACCAGCCGGCACCTGCAACAGCCCTGAACAGCTGCTCGACATGGCGGTTTGAAACCGTAAGCAGCTCTTCATTCTGGTATTTAAGCTGGTCCAGAAGATCAGGCCTAATAAAACTGTATTCGAGTTTGCCTGACATGGGGAGGGTTTGGTCTGCACAGCGAAGCCACGACTCCCGAATGGCACTGGGTAGCATGCTGGCTACCTGAACATCTCCTTCAATAAAACGCTGACGGATTACACTTAATTCATTGCTCATTACTTCGACCTTTTGGGGTTTGCTGTGCTAACACATAGCGAAAACAACCGTAATTTCTGGTAATCGAAAAATAAAGCTTCAGTCTAGCATGAATTGTAAAATATTTGTAATATGTTTTATATGTGAATATTTGTTCGCTATATGAATTTGGTAGAGGGGTTGCCAAGTAAAAGCAGGATGTACTTATCAATGCTATGCACACCCTGTACTCTGAGGGAGACTATTTCAAGTTTAAAACACTTTTACAAAACGCAGATTAATGCGATCGGTTTCAAAAAAGCCATTTTCTACCGAAATACTGCGGCCATACTGAGCTTGCACCTGTAAATCTGGTTGTAAGAAGTGCTGCAGCGTAACCTGCCAGCGGTTATTGTTCAGCTCGTCCTGCTGCTCAACTTCGGACACTTGAGATTCTGCACCGAAGTCGTGGTAATAGTTTACTGAGGCGGTGGTGGTATCAGAAATATGGTAGTTCAGATGCACCTGATAACCGTATTGATCGTCCTGTTTACGGGTGATCCCTGATGCGCCAAAATCGTCATTATCGCCAAAGAAGGTGTATTCACCCACCAGATGAAGGGAAAACTGCTCGCTGATTGGCGTAATAAAGGCCGCCTGGGTAATAAACTTAGTGCGGTTTTCGCCTAGATTCACTGGACCTTTTTCAGTGTCGTAACTACCTAAAGGTACTGAAACCAGCCCTGTTACGCCAACTGCTTGTTTGGTGTCCGGGTTATTATACAGCCAGATAGTGGCCCCTAGTATAGGGTCTCCAATGCCTGATGCTTCGATTTCTGCGCCGCCAGCATTAAGTTTGAGTTGTCCAAACGGTAGGATCACCTGAGGATCGATAATAAAACCGCCCAGTTCAATGTAGTGCACCCAACGCAACAGGCCAATGTCGGCACTTAACGTCGGGCCGTTTTCAACCTGCTGGCCATTAACGTAGAACTCATCGTTTTCAAATGACTGAAGGTACAAAATGCCCAGGTCGATGCCCGCTGGAAGTGGCGCGTAGTCACCCGGATCGGTAGCTACCTGAGCTGCCTGAGCGGTAGAAGTTAATGCCGCACATGACAGGCTTAGTGACAGCAAAGCTGGTTTTAACCGTGTGTTTTTCATCTAGTTATCCTTATAAAAGTTAACGCATTACGTCATATTTGTTATTGCATTTAACATTCCATAAACAAAAACCGTATTTCAAAACAATCATTTAGCCTTGTTATGTTAATAAAATTACATATCGGAGTGTTTTAAAAAACTACACCAGGTGTTATGTGATTCTCAAAATGAAACACTTTGCGGTAGCGACTATTCGTGTCAAATCCTTTTACCTGCTGGTAAATCGCGTACCGCGTGGAGTCCGGCTATTTTCTCGGTGTTTGTAAATGCGGTGTTAATTTTGCATTCTCTCAGCACTCCATTCACGCCGGCGATTTTTACGGTGAATGGACCTTTAACAAGCAGTAGGAGCGAATGTCGTGGAAAAGGCAGATAAGTTAAACCTGCAGGTAAAGCAGATTAAAATAAAACAATACGGATTTGGAATGCTGGCACTCTCAATGTGGTGGCTGGCTACAGGCATACCATTTTATTCCGGATCTGTTTCATTAAGTTTGTTGGCTAGCATTATTGCAACCGGGAGCAGTATTTATGTCATGCTCCTGGGTCGTCGGTTCCCGAAATCTGAAGTGTTTACCATATATCAGGAAGTCGAAGTTGAACCGCCAGCAAACGAGCCACAGACGTTATGTCAGCAACTACCTTCTAATGATCAGGAAAATGCCGTTCAGGATAAACAGAGAGAAGAGACTGTAATTGAGCAGCTGTGCCCGGAAATCGCCAAAGCCTCAGCCATATTATCAGAGATTCTGCTGGGTATGGAAAAAGCCAGGGAATTAGCGGGCTACTCCGGCAAAAAAGTGAATGAGAGTTTCGAGTATACAAAGAATTGTCAAACGGCGAGTGAATATTTGGCCGAGCACATTGTAACGGTAAAAAATGTGTTTATTCAGCTTACCCATCAATCTGACAAAATAGCGGTTATTGTCGGGCAGATTCAGGATATTGCTAAACAAACTAATTTACTGGCTTTGAACGCGTCAATTGAGGCCGCCCGAGCAGGCGAGCATGGCAGAGGGTTTGCAGTCGTTGCCAATGAAGTGCGAGAGCTGGCAAATAGCGCTAATACGTCCAGTGAAGAGATAGGAGCAATTGTTAAGCAGTTAAAGGAAACGTCTGCCGATGCTGGTAATGGTATGGAGGCCGCGGTCGTCGCCAGTGAAGACAGCTTAAATCAATCTACCCTTGCACTTGAGGCCATGGTGGAGATCACCCAGGGTGCAAAGGAAAGAACGGCGGTCGTCGGTGAGATTTATCAAAAATTACTTTTGCAGCAGTCAACGTTAAACACGTTGTCACTACTTTTAGAGCGCGGGGATGTTTGCAACTTAGTGGTGTCGGAGCAATCTCAGCTTTACTTAAGATAGGCGAGCAATGTTAAGCCCAATGATCATAAGTAAATTGAGCTGAAATTATTAAAATTGAGACGTTCCGTAAAGATAAAAAACCGACTCTCGTCAATTTGTGTTCAGATCTAAAATTAGTACCAAAGGATGGTTTATCCCAGAATCATTGTCCGGAATGCCGGAATGCCGGAATGCCGGAATGCCGGAATGCACCTTACATATTGTAACGAACTATATGAATCTCACACTTAAAGCGTAACGATTACGTCATCGAACGGAATCACGAATTTATCTTCCTCCTCATGTCGTAAAGACACTAAATTGCGCAGTAAAACTTCAATCTGCTCGGCCCTAATATTCGAGTCTAGAGCCAGTTCATACTCTGTAATTTGTACTGCGTCATTTTCTAAAAACGGCATTCCATAGGCCCTCTTAGTAAAGACTCTTATTCTAATGGATCGCTAGCTTTACAATACTGTACGCATGGCCAGAAACGCAGCTAGCAACAAATAGCTCTGCTAATATTTGAGGAATGATTTGATGTCTTCTAACTGCTGAAACTGATCGGAATGCCCTGCAGTTATTCCTTGGCTTTAATGCTGCCCCTGTTCGCATTCATTGCCGAGAGTTAGTGGATTTTGCAATACATATTAGCTCATTTGCCTGAGCCATATATGTTGACGCTCACAAAAAATAAATTGCGCGAACAACTTCACACGAGAATTCAAAACAAGATTAAAGTATAAATATTTAAAATCATGATATTAAGATGCCATTCGTTCGTGCGTAGTGTAATTGTAGTCACAAAAGAACGGTTTTGTGACAATGGGGGTTACATCAACAAACGCTTCGCACACATTATTAATCACAATAACTTAACTCTTTCTTCTTAGTCTAAGCAGCATAGTAATATAAAAGGTGGAAGTGTTAAATTGTAAAAGCTGAAACCATTTCTATAGAAAAGGACTAGACGCTAGTTCTTTCTCAAAAAACTGAGTCCTTCAGTTGGCTCTAAACCAAGCGCCTCGCAATATTGCACATACTCATATACATTTAGCTTACGTTGAAATGTTTCAACTTGG
>NZ_JBHNYX010000079.1:0-11118 GCF_054960505.1 Alteromonas sp. G4i13
TCAACTGTCTTGGCAGAGATTTACAACCCTTTAATTATTCAACATTTACTGCTGAAGTGAGCGCTATTCGCTTGCATGACATATCGTAGTAATAAACGGAAAGCTAACTTCTTATCTTTACTCGAATAGGTAACGTTAATATAGATTAACGTTACCTGTCTCAATCAATGTTCCGAGATCGATGAAATAATTAGAAACAGCATAAAAGTGTTATTCAATTGATACTAGGGAAGATGCAAATAAGTTCCTAACGTGAGATCATGTCTGCATGTTAAGTTACATTCTCTACTGCTCGTGAGCCAACAGTTAATTATTGCCAGTAGTCAGCTAAAGCAAGCGCTGATAGCCCTATAAAGAGGTTTTCCTATCACGGATAGACAACTTATTACCGTGCTCACAATTGATAGAAGTGATTGAACTTTTTTATCCTAAAGCTGATATTAATCGCCTTATTCATATGCAGAAAAATAAGTGAAGCAGAGAGTATCTATAACCGCGGGGCGAGAGTCACTTATCGACCATCGCTTGAGTGGCACTTAAGTTGAAATCGCTGAAGTTAGTTTGTGCCTCAACGATTTAAACAGAATATCTGATTTCTCTTTCAAGTTACCGATGAATTTATATTTATCGGGTGTGTTTATTTATATAGCTCCTCAAGCCTCCTCAATTTTTTTGTATTTCTGGTTAGCCCCCGTTATAACGTTAATGGAACTGGACAAAAGGGAAGTATTGGGGCGGCTACTTAAAGCGTTCAAGTTCTACCGCAATATCTGAATTATGGAGTTAGAGACGCGCCCAAAAATTTGCATGGTTGTAGGCTATCTCTCTCATCATGACTATTTCCTAAATTCTGCCGATGAACGGGTTATTCTAATCACAAATCAGCCTCAACTGTTTACCAATTCGCGAAAATCAATTATTATCCATATTGGTTATGTTTAATGCTTAAGAAATGTTTAAATCCATATCAAAACTAGTATTAGTGTTTACAGTGCTATCTGCCCTCGTCGTGCAAGCGATGGCTGTAGATACTATGAGTTTTGAAATGGCTATTGATAACAAACATTACAATAGTAATTCTGAATCGAATTGCTCTACGAACATGAGCCATGGTATGAGAGTAGATTCTAGCAGTTCCGAAAACGCTAGTATTAAAGATTGTTGCAACACTTCGGAATGCACATGCCCACCAGGTGGTTGTACTCATGCTCCCGTCCTTATAGCTTCCATGATGATTGTTCAACACCCAGTGGTGCCGGACGCTTCATTTGGCTTGTTCTTCCAACAGCCAGTTTCAGTAACTTCCTCACTTTTTCGCCCACCGATATTTGCCTAACACAGGGTCAGTGCGTCCAAATCTCACGCACAATTTGTTTCAGTTCCTATTTATTATCTAGGTGCTAGTGTACCTATATGTGCCAGCTTTGTCTGGAGGCAAAAATGTTAAAAAAAATCACCTATCAAGCTGCGGTATTACTGCTAATTCTACCTAGCGTTGCCATGGCAAATATCCACCATGGCGCAAACGACGCCTTTGAATTATTGGTCTATAAATCACCATCGTGTGGATGCTGTAAAAAGTGGATAACTCATCTAGAAAGCCAAGGGTTTCAACTACGTACAAAGGACTTTCATAACTTGAGCGACATCAAGAACGAATACGGAATTTCGCCAAATCTTCGCTCTTGCCATACCGCTGTTACAGAAAGTGGCTTTGTATTTGAAGGCCATGTCCCTTCTAAGTTTATAAAACGATTCTTGTTAGAAGAACATCCAAAGGCTATCGGGTTATCTGTTCCAGCTATGCCAGTAGGTTCACCCGGAATGGAAGTAGCAGAGCAGTTTATGCCTTATACCGTTTTCATTATATATCAAGATGGGAGCTACGAACCTTACGCGAAAGTAGAAAGCTACGAAAGTCAATTCGATTGAAGTCAAAGTTAAACAAATAAATGCGCACTTTTGACAATCAAAGCAATTTTAATTTTTAAAAACCAAAGATAGAGGTAATCATGAAAGCACTTGTTAAATCATTTGCAATATTTAGTGTACTGCTAAGCAGCGTGGCATTAGCACATGAGGCTATAGAAATTAAATCTAGCACACCAAGCAAAAATGCAATGCTGATGGAGGCCCCAATGGAACTATCAGTCAGCTTTACCAAGGGAGTTAGATTAATAAAAGTAGTTTTAAAAGATAGTGAAGGTGCAAAAGTTGATTTTGGCTTTGAACCTCCGAAAGAGGTTGCAACGGATTATTCTTGGACCTTACCTAAATTACGTCCAGGTTCATACAATGTTGAGTTCATCATGCTTGGCTCCGATGGGCACAAGATGAAAGATAGTTTTGGATTTATGGTGCACTAAAAAGGGGATTCAGCTGTGGAAATGTATATCTGGAACACTGTAATTGTAGTGACAAAGCTAATGTTTTATTTAGGTTTCGCGGCCACAGCTGGATATACATTTTTCTGGCGAGATATTAACGACAGTAGGACAAGTTATACAACGCCATCTTATAGCGCTGTATGGGTAAAGGTTTGTGTCTTTGTTGCGTTTATTTCTAATGCAGTGTGGTTTATCGCGAACACTGGAGCGATGGTAGAAGAGGGAATTCAAGGCGCACTTGACCCCTTTATGCTTAAGATAATGTTGAGTTCTCCTATCGGTGAAGTCACCTTGTATCGTGCGGGGGGGTTAGCCGTAGCTTTAATAACTATCTACTTATTGAAATTTAAACCTCTTAAACCTTTCCTAAGGTTAAAGTCTTGCTTACTTGTGCTGTGTCTATTCACTCTCTCGTACACATTTACTTTAACCGGCCACGTTTCTGAATTAGGAAGTATTGCTCGAATACTACTTATGGTTCACGTATTTGTTATGGCTTGGTGGTTTGGTGCATTGATTCCGTTAAAGCTCTCCTGCCATTACCAGAGCTACGAAAAGCTTTATAAATTAATGGATAGGTTTGGTACGCAGGCGGCCGTATTGGTTACCTTATTATTATCTGCAGGCATTTGGCTAGCTATTCAATTGGTAGGTAGTTTTGAAGGGTTATTTAGCTCCATATATGGGCAAACTCTTCTTGTTAAAATGTTCCTTGTAACTAGCATTCTAGCTATTGCTATACGGCACAAACTGAAATTAGTCCCAAAACTTAAAAGTGGCTCGGGAAGCGAAGCACTCTCAAAATCCATTTCATTAGAGTTAACAATAGCAGTTGCTATTTTAATCATTACTTCTGGGCTTACGAGTATTGTAGGTCCCGAAAGATAAAACTTAGAAGAGAAATTCAAATGAAAATTAAATTATTAGTCTTACTATTTATCATGCCCGTAATCATGAGTTTTGCTGCTAGTGCCCATGAAAAAGAACATCATGAGAAAGGTATGTTTAGTGGGTTAGATACGCCTGCAGCTAAAATAGTTATTGCATTCCATCACGCGCTTAATACGGGAGACAAAATCACTGCGAAGAGCCTACTGGCGGATGATGTGACTATTTATGAAGGAGGCGGAGTTGAGAGGAGCGCAGATGAATATGCTCAACATCATATGAATTCAGATATGGAATATCTATCGTCAGTGACAAATAAAGCGTTGGAGCATCAAGTCAAAGTTCTGGGCAACACAGCAATCTCCGCATCGCGGTTTCTGGTCAATGGGATGTTTAAGGGGGAAGAGAGAGACTACCAAAGTATGGAAACAATTGTCTTAATCAACACCGAAGGAGAGTGGAAAATCAAACATATTCATTGGTCAAATTGATTCGATTAACTACCCGAGAGAGCTCGTATGAAAAAATTTTTAATCATAATCATTTCGTCTTTGTTATCTTTTTTCACTTTCGCTCATGATAACAATGCAACTGATAAAGATCAGATAAAAGACATTATAAAGCAAATTGAATATGGCTGGGAGAATGGAGACGGTGCCCCCTTTAAAAAGCACTTTTTCGACTTTAAAGGCGCAAGATACTTTGAATCTGGCGGACAGAATGTAGGGTTAAGTGACTTGATAGAGCATCATGTTGAACCAGAAAAGGATGCCTTAGTTTTCTTAAGTTTAGATTTTTCTAACATTCAAACTCATGTAGAAGATGATTTTGCTTGGACACTCGTTGATACAACCGTTCAAGGAAAGGTTAGGAAGTCTGGAGAAACTTTCAACAAAACGGGGTTTCAAACCTTTCTTTTTAAAAAAGTTAACGGTGAGTGGCTGATAGTTCACACGCATTCCTCTAGTAGAAATCGTGCAAAAGACTAGCGAAATAAATGTATTGAAAGCTACTTTGGTAATATCAACGGTAGCTTTCCAGTTTGCTCAATATCAGAACCATCTCGGCTATCCTATTGTCAAAATGCCTTACACTTCATATTGGCACGAACTAAGCTTCCCGCCAGCCAATGAACCCTTGGTATTCGTTTTTGCACAGATTTTTAATCAACATCGAATCCTTAAACACTTGTCCTCCCAACCTACATTTTGTTCCACATACGCTATTCTCAAAAGGTGCAGAGAAATATGAAAATCGTTTATTTTGGAAACGACTTATTCTCGAATTGTTTGTTACTTCTAATTAAAAATAGATTGAACATTGAACGCGTTTTTATAAACGATGTTCAGGAAAATGCGAGCTTCATCAAACGAATTTGTCGTAAATACAATATTGTTTATTCCACTGAAAAACCAAGTATCGTGACTCTTAAAGGATATTTAAATGACGAACAGACAGTCTTTGTTGTAGCCGATTACGGATACAAAGTACCCACAAACGAAATAAAATATGCGATTAATATCCACCCATCTTTACTACCCAAAAGTAGAGGCCCAACCCCACTCACCTACATTATCGACAACCCTGAGAACGCGGGTGTTAGCATTCATAAACTCACTGAGAAACTTGATGCAGGTAGCATCCTAATCCAAGAGAAATTTGAGGTCGAAAACAATGAAACGATTTCATCATTGATGGTCAAGTCTCAGTTACTCGCAGAAACTCTGTTAGAAGAATTACTTAATAACTTTAATGAGCTTTATAATAACGCCACACCTCAATTGGAAAAGCTAGCGTCATTCCAAAGTCTACCTCCAGTAAAAAGAAGGTTTGTAAATTGGGATCAAAACACCGCTCAATTTAGTCATGCCCTTCGACAGTATGGGCACTTTGGGATTCTTATTTCGTTAGATAACGCGTTATATATCGCAAATGATGTCGAAGTCACAACTTTCAGTCACGATTTCACGTGCGGTAGCATAATCTTTGAGGATGCACTGATTAAAAGCATTGCTATAAATGATGGCTATGTTGTACTTTCTAAGCGTAGTTTAAGGCTATATGAATCAAGAGTACTAAACTAGTTGATTACGGCTTTAATGTTTAAAGGTGCTAAGCACTTTTTTGTGTTGTGTTGATCTACGTCAAAGTAAGAATAACGGAATACCGCTACTATTCCCTTACTCACTGATGGAGTTTATTGTGTCAGGCATTTATAAGTGGTTTAAATTAGTACTAATAGCTGCGCTGCTTTCACAGCACGGCTTTGCTATGACGAACCCAATTAAATGTGATGGTCACGACACATCAGAATCTCATATGTCCTCAAATGATTCCTTATCAAGCGTAGAACATACTACTTTAAATAATCACACACTTCATTCAGAAAAGAACCAGGATGTACAGCACTGCGAAGGAAATGATCAATCGATATGCGCGTGCTGTATAGGTGCTTACTGTGCAACTTCTTTAACCCAATTTTGTATACTTTCAAATATTGAAATTCTGATAAGTGAAAACATTAAGCAAAGCTCATTTTCAGATATAAATATTACCCCTTTAATTGGTATACACTCTCCTCCCTTCCACCCTCCGATTAAGAGCTACACATAAACTCAGTGAGGCTTTTCTCTAAGTTTTCTTTACTAATCAATTGCAATCAAAGAATGTCTTAGACGATCAACTGCTTAATTAATATACATTAAGACACTGTTTGCTATCAGTAAACGAACAGCAAGTATTATCCGCCTCACTTACAAACGCATTACATCTTAGAACCGAAAGTTTCACGAGTTACATGCCTATTGACTCGCGTCCCACAAACAGGTTTAGCCTTTAGGTATAAGTAAAATTTTAGGTTAAAGACATCGGAACAACTATGAAAGTAAGAGAGATCGCAAGCGCCTTGGCTACAACGCCAGATACTGTTCGCTATTACACGCGCTTGCAGTTAATAACGCCGGCAAAATCTGACAATGGTTATAAATTCTATTCAACGAAAGATGCTTCCAGGTTGCGGTTTATATTAAGTGCAAGGCATTTAGGTTTTTCAGTTGAAGATATCAAGCAAATTCTCAGAGAAGCAGATAATGGAAAGACCGCTTGTCCCCTAGTTAGAACCTTAATTGCAAGAAGGCTAGCAGAAACAGAAAGACAATTTAAGGCAATGTTGTTACTCAGGCAAAATATGATGCTGGCAGTAAGGAAATGGGGAGCAATGGGTGACAAAGCCCCATCCTCACACGTGGTCTGTCATTTAATAGAAGAGTTTGAACACACCGTCCTGGAGGAAAACATAAATGACAGAACTTAATGCAGGTGTTTCTTCAGAAAAATTGTTGTCCGTCAAAAAACAAGTCTTCTAAAAATAGGAAAAAAGGAGAGCACTATGAGTGCAGAAGTAACACAGCGACAATTAGTGATAGAAGGCGCCGGATGTGCCAGTTGCGTTGGAAAAATAGAAGCTGCCTTGAAGCAGACGCCGGGAGTGCAGAATGCCGAAATGAACTTTGCAGACAGAACAGTACTTGTATCGGGTACAGCGGATTCTCAATTATTGGTTCAAGCAGTAGAGTCCGTTGGTTACAACGCAAAGCCTTTCGAAGATAAGCCTGACACTGATGTAGTCGATGAAAAAGAAGCAGCGGATAGGACCTATTACAAAAAGCTGATGCGAGATACTTTCATTGCGCTTTCGCTAGGTATCCCTCTAATGACTTATAGCATTGTTGTCGACGAAATGACGGTCGAGACTAATGTCGAGAGGTTGTTGTGGCTAGCAGTTGGCCTACTGACGCTGGGTGTAATGTTCTTTTCCGGCCGGCATTTTTACATCGGTGCGTGGAAGAGCTTTAAAAATCATTCTGCCAATATGGATACACTCATTGCACTTGGTACAGGCACAGCATGGTTCTATTCGATGTTGGTAGTGTTGGTACCTGAAGCAGTGCCGTTAATGGCAAGGCACGTTTATTTTGAAGCTACAGCTATGATCATTGGTCTAATTGATCTGGGGCTTGCCTTAGAACTAAAAGCCCGCGGAAAAACCTCAGAAGCAATCAAACGTTTAATTGGATTACAAGCGAAAACAGCCACGGTTATTCGCGACAATAAAGAGGTCCAGGTCGCTATCGAGCAAGTGCTTTTTAACGATGTCATCAAAGTCAGGCCTGGAGAAAAAGTGCCTGTTGATGGTGTGGTTGTTGAAGGCCATACGTCAATCGACGAGTCAATGCTAACCGGGGAACCGATGCCAGTTGAAAAATCACATGACGATGAAGTCGTTGCTGGAACTCTCAACAAGTCAGGAATGTTTCTATTTAAAGCAACTCGAGTAGGTAAAGACACGGCACTGGCGCAAATCATTGCAATGGTTAAACGCGCACAAAATTCAAAGCCGCCTATTGGGCGCTTGGCCGACGTGATATCCGCTTACTTTGTTCCTGTGGTCATGATTATATCTGTGCTCAGTGCGCTAGCATGGCTGAACTTTGGGCCTGAGCCCGCACTGGCATTTGCCATAGTTTCGGCCACCACTGTATTGATCATTGCTTGTCCATGTGCATTGGGCCTAGCCACGCCGATGTCAGTTATGGTGGGGGTTGGAAAGGCTGCTGAAGCCGGCGTGCTAATTCGCAACGGCGAAGCGCTACAAACGGCATCAAAAATCAGTGTGATGATACTGGATAAAACCGGAACGATTACGGAAGGTACACCCAAGGTCACTGACATAATTTTAGCCAATTTCAGTGATGAAAAGACAGTGCTGCAATTGGCAGCTAGTCTGGAAAATGGTTCAGAGCACCCATTAGCAATGGCGATAGTAGAAAGTGCCCACGACCAGGGCATTGAGCTGCTGAAAACCGAAGAGTTTAATGCGATTACCGGTATGGGGGTTGAAGGCCGTTGTGAAGGAAAGGCCTTATTGTTTGGTAACAGCAAGCTTATGGCTTCAAAAGGGGTGGGCATAGGTAATTATTCAGAGAAAGCACAAACACTGGCCAAAGACGCCAAAACTCCCATGTATTTCGCTGTAGATGGACAACTTGCTGCCATCATAGCGGTTGCCGACCCGATAAAACCTGACTCTGTTTCTGCCATCAAGCGTCTTCAGGCTAATGATATCCGGGTCATCATGTTAACGGGGGACAACAAAGAAACTGCTGCTGCAGTGGCAAAGAAAGCGGCAATAAGCGAGTTTTTTGCTGAAGTATTGCCCGAAGATAAGGCCAACAAAGTACATGAATTACAGCAGCAGAGAGAAGTAGTGGGTATGACTGGTGATGGAATTAACGATGCTCCGGCTCTTGCCTTGGCTGATGTTGGCTTTGCCATTGGTACAGGAACGGACGTTGCCATTGAAAGCGCCGATATCACCCTGATGCGCGGCTCGTTGCATGGTCTGGCCGATGCTATAGCGGTTAGTAAAGCCACCTTGCGCAACATTAAGCAAAACTTGTTTGGAGCCTTTATCTACAACGTAGCAGGTATACCTTTTGCGGCGGGCGTGCTCTATCCATTTTTCGGAGTATTGCTAAGCCCAGTTATCGCCGGAGCCGCCATGGCATTTTCTTCGTTAACAGTGGTATCAAATGCGAACCGGCTTCGCCTATTCAAGGCAAAGGACCACTAAGGAGTTTTCTTATGATGATAATTAATATTGTGGGACTTACGGGTATTGCACTGATTATTTGGTGGTTTTGGTTATACAAGCCTGATCAGACAGTTACTGAAAGTAACGAAATACTCATAGAAGTAAAAAATGGCGTGTACTCACCAGCGTCTATTCAGGTAAACGCAAACCAATCTGTTACGTTGAAGTTTTTGCGCAAAGATGAGTCTCCCTGTTCCGAAGTACTGCTAATTCCTTCATTAGATATCAGTGAGCAGCTAACGCTTAATGAGGTAACACCAATTCACCTCGAAAACGTCCCACAGGGCGAACATACTTTTCACTGCCAGATGCAGATGTATCGCGGTGTTCTTACGGTGGTATAGGAGGAGTCATGAAAAACAGTCACCCCAGATTTTGGTCAACACCTACAGGGTGGGCAGCATTAGCGATGATCGCTGCCGTTACTTATTTTTTAATTTTCGAACATGGTCATCATGTCCTTCAGTTTCTTCCCTATTTGATTTTATTGCTGTGCCCATTCATGCATATATTCATGCACAGTAGCCACGGTAAACACGGACACGCCCACGAACATTCTCGCGACAGTGACAATAAGCAGAAAAGTTTTCAGGAATTGAGTGATAACAACGCGGCTTATCGTGATGGATACATTCAGGGGTTGGAGGAAGGCCGAAAGGAGTCACTTAAAAAGGACAACCAAGATGAATGATACATATGATTATGGCTTATGGTCAATGGTGATACTGAACTCAGCTATTTTTATCTTTTTTGCATTCAGTTTTGTAAAGCCAAAATCTTCCACCGACTGGCGAAGTTTGGGGGTATTTTCTGCGTTTATTGTAGCCCTGTTTACCGAAATGTATGGCTTCCCACTGACTATTTATTTCTTGTCAGGATGGCTTGCTGAAACCTATCCGGAAGTAAACTTTTTTGCGCACGAAAACGGACATCTGTTGCATACTTTCTTTGGTTTTAAAGGCGACGCCCACTGGGACCCATTTCATATCGCCAGTATGGTATTTATTGTTGCAGGATTCTTTATCTTGTCCTCAGCATGGAATGTGCTGCACCACGCTCAGAAGAACCATCACTTAGCTAAGACTGGATGGTATGCGCGGTGTCGCCACCCTCAATATTTAGCCTTCATACTGATCATGTTCGGTTTTTTGTTGCAATGGCCGACCATTCCCACACTGGTCATGTTTCCAGTTTTAGTTGTTGTGTATGTGAAACTGGCAAAGCGTGAAGAAGCTCTGGCTATTGCTGAATTTGGCGATGAGTATGTGAGCTATATCAACACGACACCTGGCTGGATCCCAAACCTCAACTTTAAATTAAAAGGTGAAAGCCATGAAAAAATTCACTAAATCAATCATTTTTTCAACCACATTAGTAATGGCTGCAACATCGCAAGCTCAACAAATGGAAGAGCATGAGCATAAGGGCTCAGACAAGCCAGAGATTCAAACGGGAATGCCTATGCGTGGCCAAGATATGCATATGATGAATGCAAAAATAAAGTCGATGAAGGAAGAAGTTAACGCTATCAAAGAAGAAAAGAATCCCAGCAAGCAGCGTGAAATGATGAAAAAACACATGCAATCCATGATGGGAATGATGCATATAATGCACGAAAAAATGGAAGGGCAACCCATGCAAAACCAAGTTGATATGGCAGAAAGGCATCTTAAGATGATGGAAGTAATGATGTCGAAAATGGATGGAAGCCATTCACCCGAATCTCAGAAACATTCAAATTAACACCCGAGGAGAAAGATATGAGTGATTTAGACCACAGAGTCGGTGTCAGAGAAGCAAATTTAGTCGTTCGGAATTTACGGCTCAGCAATGTCTATGAGGCAAATTGCGAGCCCCTAATTGAAGAGATTGACAAGCTCTTTGGCATTGATGAGGTGAGCTACAACATCAAAGAAGGGGATATTCACCTGGCATATGATGCGACACATATCGATTTAGACGGTATTGAAGCGATCATTCGAAAACACGGCGCAGATCTTCACAATGACTGGTGGACACACACAAAAGAAGGTTATTACCAGTTTGTAGATCAAAATATAAAAGACAATGCGACGCACAAACCGTGGAGTTGCCACCACTTGCCGCAGGGCGCTCACAGGAAGCGTACATAACCTTAATGTGCTCTACGTTCTCACTCAACAACAATGCTGAGCGATGTCGTTACATTAT
>NZ_JBHNYX010000008.1:0-153082 GCF_054960505.1 Alteromonas sp. G4i13
GGTGCCTAGGCCCAACCTTTTTTAATTTTCCAGTTTACGGGTTTGAGCTGAATTAAGCCGTACCACCCACCGTCAACTCGTCAATTTTAAGCGTAGGCTGACCTACACCCACCGGCACGCTTTGACCGTCTTTACCACATACACCCACGCCTTTATCTAGGGCAGTGTCGTTGCCAATCATTGAGATTTTTTGCATAACCTCTGGACCGTTACCAATTAAGGTAGCCCCTTTCACCGGTGCGGTAATTTTACCGTTTTCAATTAAGTAGGCTTCCGCGCTAGAAAATACAAATTTGCCAGACGTAATGTCTACCTGTCCGCCAGCAAAGTTCGGCGCGTAAATACCTTTGTCGATAGACGCGATAATTTCCTGCGGTTCATGTTGGCCTTCCAGCATATAAGTATTCGTCATGCGGGGCATAGGCAAGTGTGCATAAGATTCACGACGACCGTTACCGGTAGGCGCAACGCCCATAAGCTTGGCGTTATGTTTATCCTGCATATAACCTTTCAAGATACCATCTTCAATAAGCACGTTGTGCGCTGTTGGTGTGCCTTCATCGTCTACCGACAACGAGCCACGACGGTCGTTTAATGTGCCATCGTCAACAACCGTCACGCCTTTTGCAGCAACGCGCTGACCAATACGGCCACTAAATGTTGATGCACCCTTACGGTTAAAGTCGCCTTCAAGACCGTGCCCAACCGCTTCGTGAAGTAATACACCAGGCCAACCGTTACCTAATACTACAGGCATAGCGCCTGCCGGTGACGCCACTGCCTGCATGTTTACGCGTGCCATGTGAAGGGCATCTTCTGCCAAGGTTTCGTAATACGGTTTTCCGTTTTCGTCTTGCTTAAAGAACGAGTAGGCATAGCGACCACCAGCCCCCGCTGAACCACGTTCACGTCTATCGCCTTGTTCTAGCAATACCGAGCAGTTCAAGCGCACCAGCGGGCGAATATCAGTTGCTAAAGTACCGTCACTGCCTGCAACTAAAATTTCTTCATACACACCGCTTAAGCTCACCACTACCTGATTGGCGGACGGCTCTTGTTTGCGGATATAGGCATCTACTGCTTTTAAAAGCGAAATTTTTTCAGCGTCTTGCATCGCAAGAATAGGGTTATTTTCGCTGTATCGCGCTTGCACTGGTTTTTGTCCAAGCGAAGCAACTTGTTGTGAACCGCCGCTTGGCGCAATGCCGCGAGCCGCTTTACACGCTTTGGTCAACGCTTCTTCGCTTATTTCGTCTGAATAAGCGAACCCTGTTTTCTCGCCGCTAATTGCACGCACGCCTACGCCGCGCTCTATGTTATAGCTGCCTTCTTTAATAATGCCATCTTCCAACACCCAGCTTTCGTGCTGGCTTGACTGAAAATATAAATCGGCATAGTCGGTATCGTGACGATGAATAGTCGCTAAAGCACGCTCTAGCTTAGAGATATCTAGCCCTGAGTCAGATAATAAATGACGCTCAACAGATTTAGACAAAGTGACTCCTGAACCGGTTATGTTCGGCAACCGGCATATTCTGTTTAATGGTTTCTCTTTCTGCAATATCTACTTTTGCCGAAACTAACCCTACGTCGGTTTTGCGTTCGGCAAGGGTCTCCCCCCAAGGCGACAGTACAAGACTGTGACCGTATGTTTCACGGCCATTTGCATGCACGCCACTTTGATTTGCAGCTACCACAAAGCACTGCTTTTCAATGGCTCTGGCTTGCAACAACGCATGCCAATGCGCTTCTCCGGTGCGCTGGGTAAAGGCCGCTGGCAACACCAAAATATCGATATCGCCCATTGCAGTAAATAATCCTGGAAAGCGTACATCATAGCACACCGCAAGACCAATGTTGCCTATTGGCGTTTCAACAGTAACCACCTTGCTGCCCGCTTCGGTTGTCGCCGATTCACGATAACTGCCCGTGTTGTCGTTAACTGATACATCGAACATGTGAATTTTTCGGTAGTCTGCCAACACATCACCATTGGGGCCAAACAGCATGCAGGCTGCGGAAAACTTCTCTGGGCTATTGGTTTTCACTGGAAACGTACCCGAAACCAGATAGCACTGATATTGTGCAGCAAGCGCTGACAAACGTCGCTGAATCTCACCTTCGCCCTTTGTTTCTGCCACAGCAAGTTGGCCTTTGTCTTTACCGCCGAAATAAGCAAAACACTCTGGAAGCACAACTAAACTGTTTTTCTCAATCTTTGCCGATGCCATTTCGTTTGCAACGGTGTCGAGATTTTCTTCCACGCTTGGCGCAGATGTCATTTGTAATGCAACTAAATTAACCATCGATCACCTCCATTTTAAGCCTGCGTACGTCATCTTCCGTTAATGGCCTGTCTTGCGGGTTGGCCGGTACAGGCGCATTTTGCGCAGGTAAGCTGATGTCTTTGCTGTTGCGCTCAACTTCGTCGAACTTAGGATCTTTTATGGTGCCTGTAACGCGATAGTTCACATTCGAAATAACTTTCGCAGAGGTCAGCACCTGGTCTATGGCAAGAGCAGCGAGTGCAGTAGGCGGCGTAGCCAAGAAATACACTAAAAACGGTAAGTTCCCGGTTACGTTCGGTGCGAACGATACGTTGTAATTTAATCCACCGGTATTGAGATCGGTGAAGCCCGTGATCTCTATTTCACCAGCGCCGCCGTCAATTTCAGTATCGTCGGTATACGCTTTGCCATCAACAATACTTAACGTGCCGCCCATATCGTCGTAGAAAAAACCCTTAGCAAAAACGTCTCGAAAATCGAGGCTGAGCTTCCGCACTAACGAGTTCAAGCTAAACAGGGTAAAGATACGTGACCCCTTATCACTCAACTCAGTTAGATACCCATCTGAGAGCGACCACTCAACATTACCGTTTAGCTGTTCAAACCCGAAATCCATCGGCGCATTTGGCCAGTTGATATCAAACGCCACATTTGCGCTAGAATCTTTTATACCTGATTCAACACCGTACTCTTTTAGCATCTGCCCAACGTCGGGAGACGTTAATGTTCCGTTTAACGCGCTTTGAATCTCGCCTCCCATGTGCTTCCAATAACCCGTTGCGGTAACGTTAGTTTCATCAGATTTCACTAGAAGCTGGCGAATGGCTAAACCATTCTCTTCCTTCGCGATGTCTAAGGTAATTTCACCTAAATCGATGCCGTGCACGCCACAGGACTGACAATAAAAATAAATGGGCGGTAGCGTATTTGGGTCAATATTGTAGGGCGACTCGCCTTCCTCACTTGGCATAGCACTATTCGTAGCTAACTCAACGCCGCTCTCTGAACCGGTTTTTGTCGCCCCCCCGGCTTGAGCAGGCTTCTCTAGTGATAAATAGTCGGCATTTATCTCAATGCCCTGCTCGTCTAAATCACTATTAATACGAATAGTGGCTCTTGCCTGAGGCGACGCTAAGTCTAGGATCCAATCTTTATTGCGTTCTGTTGCACTGAGCTGCGCATCTTTAATACTGTGGCCAGCAAAATTTAGCTTGTCGGCTTTGGCGAATATCCGCGAGGGAGTGCCAAACAAATTCGCTTTTTTACTTTCGTTTGACTGGATACTCGATTGAGCATTTGTTTTTGCAACGGCGGAGCTAGTGTCTTTCCCTTTACCGGAAAGTAACATATTTATAGTGGTAAACCATTCTTGCACATCAGCTTGAGGTAGATTCGCACTGATACTAAAACCTGTACCAATGTTGGCTATATCGCTTTCGCCAAGTGCCAAGTGCGCACGTGAAAACTGCATTTCTTTGTGCGGTAGTACGCCATCAAAACGAATGTTATCACCAAGTGACGCCTCCACATTTGATGCTTTGCTATCGCCTTTACTGGTAATAAGCAGCGGTAAACTGCTGCCCGCTGGCGTATCGAAGGGAGCAGGCAATACACTTTGTGTCGCCGTCAAATCTGCAGTTAAATTGGCAGTATAGTTAAACCCACTGTTTGAAAGCGACAGTTGAACTGTAGTGTTCCAATCACTTTCGCCGTCGATGTATTCGGTGAGATCCGTGTTCACATAGTTAGCGAGCGGATGTACATGCCACCGTCCACCTAACTCTACATTTAGGTCGTACGTGTCGCCCTGCCTACCGGATAGCGACAAGTTCACCGGCTGTTTAAGAAACTGCGCCTGAAGCCCACTTGCGTCTATATCGCCATTAGCAAATGACACCTCTCCCGATGCCTTATCAAATAGCATATTTGTGGTCGCAACAAAAACGGGGTTATTCGACAAGTGCGCCGTTCCCGATGCCACCACATCTTTGCCTTTAAACGGGATATCAAGCTTTATATCGGCAGATAGAGGCCCGCCAATTTGCACGTCTTCGTTAAGTACTTTGCCCAGAGATTTTTTGAGGGACGAATCCATCATTAACGCGGTTAGCGCGTCCCCAGTGCCAGTACCATTGGCATAAATAATCAGGCGGGCATCTGGACTAAAGCTTGGAATGGCAGCCGACATATCACTGATTTTCATACCAGCAAGCGTCGCACTAGGGCTCTCCATCACTAATGCATTATTCACAAAATACAAAGATAGGTCTAAGTTATTAAGTGCCGGCCAGTCTGGCGCAAAAAGAAAATCCCCCTGCTCAATATCGACATACGCCTGAAAAATGCCTGTGTTGTCGTCAAACGGGAAGTCACTCGTGCGACCGTGCCACAGCACGCGCGCATTTGCGATTTCACCTTCTCCTGTAAACGCACGAGTAAGGTATTTGTCGGTATTGGCCCCCATTAAAGAAGGGGGAAATAAACTGCTCACCTCATTTAGCGCCAATGGGCTTACATCCACATAAAGCGACATAAACCCTGTCGACGTATTCAGTTTAAACTGCGGATGAAGAGTAACGGCATCACTATCAAGCAGCATATCGCTGCCTTTTACTACCCACTGCTTGTCTTCACTATCTATCTGCTCTGGGTAAATATAAAACTGAGATTTAAACAGCTTTATATTGACGTCTTTCTTAATTACGCCGTTGGCACTGAGTAAGCTATCCGCACTCTCTAAGTAGATAGCGCCATTATTTTTATACCAGAAAAAGTCTGCGTCTAGCGACGAAAGACCTGGTACCTTATCTGTTTTGTCCCACTGCAAATCTAGCACTTTAGCAGCTAAAGAAGGCTGACCGTTGTGCCATTGAATCTGCAACGTGGCCAACTCGCCTTTTGGATTAAGCCCGCGTATTTCTTCTTCACTGGTATCATCCATGAAAAGCGGCAACAGCAGCAGAAAGGGGTTAATTTGCACCGGCTTTACGGTGTTTATCAGCGCATCACCATTTGCACTTATACTGCCAATTAGGTCTGTTGTAAGGGTCTCGTTGCTTGAATTAAGCACCAATTGATCCACTCGGACATTCCAGCCTCCCTGTCTGTTCTCATCGTTAGGCAACGCCTGAAGACTACCTCCGCTGATACCTGTTACCGTTTTCGCGCGGCCACTGCCCCACTCTAAAAGGCTTTCACTAAGCTCGGCTTGTACGCTAGTGACTTCACTTTGAGAAAAGTTAGTCCATACTTCAAAGTTTGCGCGGCTTTGCGCTAGTGGACGCTTGGTTTTGATGAGATCGCTAACCCACGGAGAAATATCGAGCTCTTCTGCTTTGGCGTAAAACACGCCGTCAAAGTCTTCCCGCGTGCCCGTGATATCAATGATAAACGACGCCGAGTTAGCCGCTAAATCTGCAACCTTAAGCTGACCTAAACCTTGGTGTCGCTCTTCATGGTTGTTCCACGATAAACTTTCAATATCAAATGAATTGGTTTCATTAAGATGAGTGACAGATACCACCCCGTCTTCTAACGAAAAGCTTTGAAGCTGCTCTAAAAACAGACGCTCTAGCGCATTTACTACAGGGAAGTTATTCTTGTCGCCTCCAGAAAGGCGATCGGCGTCAATATCAAGCTTAAGACCACGCAGCTCGAAACGGGTAGATGAGATAAGTTGGTGGCGTAGCGATTCCCAAAAATCTAGCTCGACGTAGATTTGCCTGATATCCAATGCAACAGGGGAAGCATCGTTTTTAGCCAACGACACCGAATTGAGCACAATACTTGGACCATTGCGCTGCCAAACAGCATGCACACTTTGGATGGATAGGTTTACGCCATACTGCTCATTAATATAATTTTCCAACAGGTGTTTGTTGTGCTCAATATGCGGCAGAGCATAGCGTGCAGCGCTTAAAACAAGCGCGAAAAGTACAAGCAATACGGCGAGTAGCAGCCAAAACTTCTTAAGTAGATAAGCGGCTACCGACGAAAAATTTGTCACATTTTGCCTTTGTATACGTTAATGCATTACATCATGACGACGTCGTACTTATCCTGATTGTACAATGTTTCTGTTTGAACCTTGATTTGTTTAGACACAAATACTTCCAGTTCTGCCAGCATATGAGACTCTTCACCCATTAAGGCTTCCGCCACTTTTGGTGAAGCGTAAACCACAAACTTGTCTGCGTCGTAGGCGCGATTCACCCGTACAATTTCACGCATAATTTCAAAGCAAATGGTTTCAATGGTTTTTACCGTGCCTCGCCCTTTACACACCGGGCATTCTCCGCACAATATATGCTCAATGCTTTCACGGGTGCGCTTACGGGTCATTTCAATTAGCCCTAGCGCAGTAAAACCGTGAATATTTATCTTGGCTCTGTCCTTGTTCGTCGCCACCTCTAATGAGTGTAAGACACGTCGTTTATGGTCTGGTTCAATCATATCGATGAAGTCGATAAGGATCATCCCACCCAAGTTGCGCAATCTTAACTGACGGGCAATTGCCTGCGTCGCCTCAATATTGGTGTTAAAAATTGTTTCTTCTAGGTTCCGGTGGCCAACAAAAGCGCCCGTATTAATGTCGATTGTGGTCATCGCTTCGGTTTGATCGATGATCAAATAGCCGCCAGATTTTAAATCGACACGGCGTTCCAAGGCTCGCTGCGCCTCGTTTTCCACATCGTATAAATCAAAAATAGGTCTATCACCCGGGTAGTATTCGAGCTTGCCGTTCATTTCAGGCACGTACTCTTTGGTGAACTGGTGAAGTTCATTGAATGATAGTTTCGAGTCGATACGAATTCTGTCGAGCTCTGTACCAACAAAGTCGCGTAGCACTCGTCGTGCTAGCGGTAAGTCTTCGTAAAGCACGTTCGACTTACGCTTTTTCATACGCGACTGAATTTTATCCCACAGCCTTCGCAAAAATGCTGCGTCGGACTGCAGTTCGTTTTTGCCCACACCTTCAGCCGCAGTACGCAGAATGAAGCCACCGTTTTCATCACAAAACTCTTGCACCAGCGACTTTAAGCGTTCTCTTTCTGCTTCTTCTTCAATGCGTTGAGATACGCCTACGTGAGTGACCGAAGGCATAAATACAAGATAACGGCTGGGGATAGTAATGTCTGTGGTAAGGCGTGCGCCTTTGGTACCGATAGGATCTTTCACTACCTGAACCACAATATCTTGACCGTCTCGCACCAACTCGCGAATGTCTTGCTTTTGAATATGGCTTGCCGAGACTTCTTCAGCAATTTCATTGTGAATGACAATGTCAGATGCATGTAAGAAGGCGGCCTTTTCTAAACCGATATCAACAAATGCTGCCTGCATTCCCGGTAATACACGGCTAACTTTACCGCGATAGATATTGCCAACCAAACCGCGTTTGGTATGACGCTCTACGTGAATTTCTTGCAGTATTCCGTTTTCAATAAGCGCCACCCGTGACTCTGACGGGGTAACGTTAATAAGCAGTTCAGCACTCACGACACAACTCCAAATGCATTAAGTAATTGGCGGGTTTCGTACAGTGGTAGGCCTATTACGGCACTTGCACTGCCGTTAATGGAAACTACAAACTCACCACCAATACCTTGAATAGCGTAACTCCCTGCTTTGTCGGCAGGTTCTCCTGTTTCCCAGTATGCGTCAATTTGCTCATCCGTCAATGCTGCAAAAGTCACAGATGTGGTAATTACTTGAGTCTGTTGCTGAGCGTTATCAAGCACACAAATAGCGGTAAGGACGTCATGAGTTTTACCAGAAAGCATAGTGAGGATGCGCCTAGAATCTGCTTTATCTTCTGGCTTGCCAACACTTTGTCCGTTAAACGATATTAGCGTGTCGCTGGCCAGAATAACCTTGTCGTCGGTCATTGCCTGCTGATCCTCAAGGTATGCTTTCACCGCTTGGGCTTTTTCACTGGCTAGCCTTGTGACAAGCTCCATCGGTGGCTCGTTGTCACGGGGCGACTCGTCAATATCGGCAGGCTGTATTGTATGGGCTATGTTCATTTGCTTGAGCAAAGCGGTGCGTCGTGGAGAGGCTGACGCTAACACTACCGATTTTGTCATTGGCTTACCTTTGGTTTAATCGAGAACGTGTTCGGGTTACGAAATTGAAAACTGTCTGCGCGTGCGTCGAAGCAGCCAAAATACCCACGGCCACAACACCATTGACGTTATCACTGGCCACAGGTAATCGACTTGGAAATAAATATCAGTCAGTAGATGCTGCACCCAAAATGTAAGTAAGTGATATAGCGCCGATAGTAGGCCGATAATAATGGCTTGCTGCCATACAGAATAATTACGCAACCGCTGGTAGTTAGCCGCTAAAACGTATACGCATATACTCAACCCAAGACTATGAATACCTAAGGTCGTGCCTACCAATACATCCATGGCTACGCCCGTTAAGAAGGCTACACCCACATTCACTCTGTGGGGCAACGCCATGCTCCAATATGCTAATACAACCAGCACCCAGTCAGGCCGGTACACATCTACTTGAGTGGGCAGTGGAACAATTTGCAGTACCAGAGCAACTAACAGACTAATCCATATAACGAGGTTACGTTTACGCATCTGAAGATTCTTCCTCGTTTACAGCTGGCTTATCAGTGTCGTCAGTTGAGTTAGCATCAGACTCATTTTCTGACTCAGGCGTGTGCCATAACAGCAATAGGTGTCGAAGCCTGTCTAGGTTTGCTAAAGGTGTAACAATAACACGAGCAAAAGGTCGGCTTTCATCTCGGACGACTTGTGACACTCTTGCCACAGGGTAACCTTCTGGAAAGACCTTTCCTAAGCCAGACGAAATTAATGTGTCACCTTCTTGAATATCGACACTATGAGGAACATGCTCTAGATACAGCTCGTTTAGTGCGCCGCTTCCGGTTGCGATAAAGCGAATATCATTTCGAAGAGATCGCACAGGAATAGCGTGGGTAACGTCGGCAATCAGCAATACACGGCTGTTTGTAGACCCAACTTCCATTACCTGACCCACTATGCCCTTATCATCAATAACTGGCTGAGACAGATATACGCCGTCTATCGCACCCTTGTTGATAACCACCTGCTGGCTATACGGGTTTTTATCCACCGCCATTAACTCAGCAACCATTTTTCGAGAAGAAACCCGAATAGGTGCCTGCAGTAACTCTCTTAATTGTGCATTTTCTTTTGCAATTACATCGAACTGCTGGAGCTTTTCGCTCATTAACAACAGCTGATTATTAAGTTTCTGGTTTTCGGCCAGCAATTGCTCTTGAGAGGTAAGACGCTGGGCACTTTCATTTAGCATTAAACCGGGAAGGTTTGCTAAATACTGAAGTGGGCTCATTAATGAGTTGAGATAAACCCGCGTTGATTTGAAACCGTCTAGCTTATGGTCGACAAATATCAGAATCACCGACAGCACAAGCGCCAGTGTAAGCCTGTTATTTAACGAAGGGCCGCGGGTAAAAATAGTATCCATGATACAAATAAGGCAACCTTACGGTTGCCTTTCCTGTTTATTCGTAGCTAAACAGGTCGCCACCGTGAAGGTCAATCATATCGAATGCCTTACCACCGCCGCGTGCTACACAAGTAAGCGGATCATCAGCAATAACAACTGGAATGCCCGTTTCTTCCATTAGCAATCTATCTAAGTCTTTAAGTAACGCGCCACCACCGGTAAGTACCATACCGCGCTCAGAAATGTCTGAAGCAAGCTCTGGCGGAGACTGTTCTAGCGCCACCATAACGGCTGAAACAATGCCGGTTAGTGGTTCTTGAAGCGCTTCAAGAATTTCGTTTGAGTTTAGCGTGAACCCGCGAGGTACGCCTTCTGCTAGGTTGCGACCGCGCACTTCAATTTCGCGCACTTCTTCACCTGGATAGGCAGCACCTATTTCATGCTTGATGCGTTCAGCGGTTGCTTCACCAATTAGTGAACCGAAGTTACGACGAATGTAGTTGATAATAGCTTCATCAAACTTGTCACCACCAATACGAACAGATGATGAATAAACTACGCCGTTAAGTGAGATAATGGCAACTTCTGTTGTACCACCACCAATATCGACCACCATTGAACCTGTTGCTTCTGATACAGGTAAACCCGCACCAATAGCAGCCGCCATTGGCTCGTCGATAAGATAAACTTCGCGGGCACCTGCACCCAATGCAGATTCTTTAATTGCGCGGCGCTCTACTTGTGTTGAACCACAAGGAACACACACTAATACACGAGGACTTGGGCGCAAGAAATTATTGTCATGCACTTGTTTAATAAAGTGCTGAAGCATTTTTTCAGTGACGTAAAAGTCGGCAATAACACCGTCTTTCATCGGACGAATTGCACGTATATTACCCGGCGTACGACCAAGCATTCGCTTAGCTTCTGCACCTACCGCTGCAACACTTTTTGGTCCTGCTGCGCGCTCTTGACGAATAGCTACTACTGAAGGCTCGTTCAGAACAATACCTTGGTCTTTTACATAAATCAGCGTATTAGCTGTTCCGAGGTCGATGGACAGATCGTTAGAGAACATGCCTCGAAGCTTTTTAAACATGAAGAGTGTATTCCTGTTTCTGTGTTAACGCGTATTTGCAAAGGTGAGATGGCGACGCTTTAACGTGAAGTCGATATTTATTCGCACACTTTAACAATGGGGGCTATTTTGGGCAAGTAATGCTGTAATTAAGTGACGAAATAACTGCATTTTTGCTTAGTAGTTTTAGCGCTTTACCCATGAAGGGATACCACACACGCGTTTCCAAATAATTTTAAAATTAGACCCACATAGTGACCCTGTGAAAATTAGAAGGTTCAAAAACAATTTGCTAATAATTTACATCTCTTTATGTTGGCGCCACTACGGTGTGCTACGCAACCAGCATTAAGACCAAACCGGATAACCTTCTTTGCTAATTATTAATTTGCTCGCGCTTGTAAATGATATTGTCGTTTCCTCGATACACACCATACGTAAGCGTTGCGTTTGGAGGGTTATCAGCTTCACCATCTCCATCCCAATCCCACAATAGCCAAGCATCAGGCGTATAACTAACAGGGTAATTGCCAGCACCGTTTGGTGATGACAGGCGAATTCCGTCACTATTCCTATAGGCTCCTTCACTTAACGACTCTTCCCCCGAAGAAACCAATTCACCAGATTCGTCATTCACATTGTCGTGATCATAAGCCGTACAACTGTCATACTTATTAATCCGCCAATTACTTCCGTCCCAGTATTGAGTGCGAAGCGGTAACAAAAGCGCTTCGTCGGCTGCACCGTAGTTATTTATCAACGTTGCACGACCGTAGGCGAAGCTGATTGAATCACCAAAATCATCAACGCACTGACCGGAACAAGAAAGTCCATTGAAGTTTGCGCCCTCAATTTGTGCTTGGTCTGCCACCAGCGCAATGTGTGCTTCGAGGTAAGGCCCATCTACGCTGTTATCAGCAAGGCGACTAAATACGATATCGTTGTCAGAAAATGAAATAAGACCAGCACTGGTATTTTGCGGCCAACTTATTGAATTAATGTTTTCAAGCCTATTTAGCAAGCTTGTGCCGTGCTCGACTTGTAAGCTGATATTGACCAGTTTATCAAAACCATCGTAGTAGTTTGTGGTGCGGCTGCCATTTTGGTTAAGTGCGGTTAGCGAGAAGCTTACTTCGCTAATGGGTTGATCAAAGTAATTAAATGCGCCATTGACGTTACACGCCGCTTCAACACTTCCGCTCAAGGCAAAATTAGAAGGTGCGAAACGCCCAACGTTTTGCACCAGCCCTTGCACGGTGGTATCTGACAAATAAGTACTCTGTGCCGCAATGGAAATTGTACCTACCTCATCGTAATTAATACCAACGTTAACTTTACCTTCATCGCTAAATAAAACACTGGGCACGCTCAATGTACCCGTTGCGCCGCCACTAGGAAGTATATTTAAGGGTGTTAACAACGCGCTACCTGAAAAATGCTCCGCGGTATTATTATTTTCCAGTGCTGCAAAGTTATCTGGTATTCCATCGTCGTTACTGTCTTCACCATCGACCCACTGTACTGTTCGCAAGCCTAAGACAAAGTCTTCCCCTGTCAGTTTGAGCAGCGAACCATTCGCACTATTCGCGTAACCGTTAAGATTGGAGCTCGTGCCGCTATCATTTAAGATATTCATAGCAAAGCCGAACGGACGCACTTTAAAAGTATTAGAAGAACCTGCAATACCGCTTCGATTTGTTATGTCTGCTGACAACGACAACTCTCCCGCATCTGGGTATTGAATTGTAAAGGCAGCTCGCGAGTCAGCATCAAATTGAATAGGAAAGGTGCGTGGGGTTAGCCCCAGTTGATGTTCATTACCGTTATTGATAAGCAGTAGGGTGTTAGAACAATTACTCGAACTAGAACAGTTATAATTTAATTCAACATCGACAATTTGATTTTTTAGCGTGTCAGAATTCCCACATGCTTCGATAGCATAGGTCTTGCTGTTAAAGCCAGTGTCTGAAGGCTTACCAGAAAGCTGAGTAACGATGGTTTCTGAATCATCAGTGATATTCTTAAACACCAGCCCGTCGGATTCATACTTTATTTTACAGCTACCTAAATTCACTTCTTTACCACCGATAAAGCAACGCAATTGAGAAGATGGATTTTCTCCCGAAGTAGCAAGTTCAGGATCTGCGCCTCTAAGGCTATCGAGTGTTAGCGAGGTCTGCCCGATAAACGTTACGCTGTCGTCAGGCGACCATCGATAGTTACCGCTATTAACGGGCACTAAGTTGACTGTAGATGGCTGAGAGTAGAGTAAATCACAGTTGACGTCTGCACAGGCTTTTAGGGTAACTTCTTTCGCGGCGCAGCTGCTACCCTTGTTATCAGCCAGTTCAAAACGATAGTGATTCAGTACTTCAATGACTTCCCGACCGCAGATGCCAGGAATATTGTTTGGCACTTCATTAGCCGTCACCCTCAGAGTAGCAGGTGAGCCGACGCCACCTCCTGCGGTAAAGCGGCCTCTCAATGTGCCTTCAGACACATTGGCAAAGGTTATTTCACCTTTTGCTAAAACCAATGCGTTCGGGTTTGAGCCATCGATGACCACATCTCCATCGACATAAATCGCGAGATAAGCCCCTTCAGCGACAGTGATATTTGCGTTCACCATGGTGAACTTTGTAGCAACGCCACCTATATTGTCCCCCGGGTCAGAAACATAAATTCGCGTGGGTGCAATTACGTCGTAGTTACCCGCCGCCATGGTTACCAGTTGACGGTTAAAATAGTAATCCCCCGCTAAGTCCCCTTCTGCTATCTCTGGGCCGCTATCGTCAATGGTAATTGTTGGTATCGCTCTCGCTTGTGAGTCGGTAAGCGCATCTGTGTTGTTCACGGTACAGTCGACAGGGTTCTGTCCGCATTTTGGGTAGTCTGCAGATCCGCTTGTAGCGTCGGTGATAAACTGCTGTGCTGACAACACACCTGCATTTTCATCAATCATTCGGCTACCAGCTGCGAGTGAAATTGCGGAACCACTAAAAGCGGCAACCGCGCCAGGAAAGGCGTCATCACAACTAGGAACTTCACCACTAAACACAAACTCTGAAGTCATAGCCAGAATGCTAGCGTCTTCTTCAGTGTGGTTGCGCTCAGAGTCTAAGCTTCTATCCTCATCTACACGCAGTCCAAGCCTATTTTTGTTTACGCCGCAGCTGCGAAGCCAACCGCCGTCGCCGCCGTTTCTACTTATTTTACTGGCTGCAACCAAAGGAGTTTGCGCATAGTTATTTTTAAAGTCATTTCGAAAGCAACCATCGTCCCACCCCTGTATGCGTACGTCGGCAAAATCGGCTTCCCAAACCACTTCAATACCATTGTCATCGAAAAATCTACGATTGAACCCCTCTGTTGTCGCCATGTAAGCTACCGTTTCATTGCGTGTAACTGGCGCATAATCTGTTTCAGACGCTTCCAACGCCATAAAATAAGATGGTGCTTCATACTTTGCTGCAATGGTTAGAAACGGTAACAAATGTTCGTTGGGTGGCTTCTTTCCATTAACGTCAACTTGGTTATTTAACGTTTGAATAGAGTGAAAGAAAACAGGCTGTTCACCAAAATCAGTTTCAAGTGAAACGCGAGCATATCTCGCATTTTCTTCGCCCACCTTCAAGGGGCCGTTAGGTTCATACCAAGGAGAGCTTGTCGATGCCTGAATAGTCCCCCCTCCGAGCTCCATCTTACCGACTTCAACAATATCACCGTCAGGAAATTCATGAACGCCATACGCAATCGCTAAGTAATGTGCTCCCATCGTGATATGCGGACCATCTTCTCCAGAAGGCTCAAGGGGCAAAGCTTCAAAACCTGTGCGGGTTACATTGCGAATTTTGACAATGGCAGGGTTGCCCCCCTGATTAGTAGACAGCATAAACACCGCTGGCGGCTCGTCGTATACCTGTGAAAAGCTAATGGTTGTCCACTCTGCTTTATTGTAGGTGTTTTGAAGCTCGATGAACCTGCCTTCGATTTGAGGGACGGCTTGCACAGCTAACGCTTGTATAAACAAGGCACAAATCAAAAAGAGTCGAGCAACAGAATTACAGTATGTCATTATTCTTCCTGCCTTACTTCAACAAGAACGCGTTTTGAGGTTTCGAGCTGGCCGGTACTGCACTGCGCTTCGGCCCCTAACGCATAAACCCTTATTTCACCAGCGGCAACTTCAGGCTCTTCGACTTCAGTTTCCACCTCACAAGATAGCGTAATCGTACAATTCTGCATGTTGGCCACATTAATAACTACCGGCTGTGTTATGACTGTGCACGCCGGATTATCGCCGTTAATTAGCCTAGAAATAGCGACTTCCATCCCACTTTGCGCCGCTAAGTAAGCACGAGCGCCATAATATTCAATGGATTGCTGGCGAATATTCGATGAGATTTGATTAGACAGCGCAATACCAAGACCTAAAAGTATAATACTAATGATAATTGCTACTATGGTGGTTGAGCCTTGTTGGCGCGCAGGAGAACCAGACAACCCAACAGGACGTTGGCCTATACGATACTTTTTTTGTTGGCGTGTTTTACTATGGCACATTAGGGAAATGCACCTCGTGTACAACCGATATCTGTTCATCGTCACTGCTTTGTAATGTCATTTGCAGTTCGATTAAGCCATTTTGCCGTAACCCTGCAGTGACCACATTCGCACTCCACGAAACCACATTAGTACCAAGGACGCCCGACGTAGCACCTTGCGTCCTAATTAAGCGTTCACCTTGAACGGTAGATGTTCTACAAACGGTTACTTGCGCTTCAGGAATAAAGAAGCGTTTTCCTGGTGAAGATTGTGTATTGGGGGCACTGAGTGTGAGGTCATATTGATTATCGCTAGTGGGATCGGAAGCAGCGTCGGCAATAGCATCTATTATTCGCCCGCTATCATTCACGCTCTGTGGGTTTGTTGGGTATATAACAAGAGTGTCGTCTTTACTCAACTGACTATTGAACACGACTACGTGCATAGGATTATTAAACGCGTCGCCCACATAGGTGCCACTTTCCTTAATTGGGTAGTAAGAAAGACACCCCAAACTCGAATCGAATGACACAGAATTTGGCACCACATTACGCAGTTCTTTTTCGAGCCGCAAAATAATAAAGCGCGCATCTGAAACAAGGCGGTTACGCTCTGCGCCGGTTATATAGATTTGTGCACTTAAAGAAATCACTTGAGCTACAGATACGCTTATCACACCTAAAATAGTGATCACTAAAATAAGTTCTATTAATGTAAAACCATGTTGTCGCTGTGCTTGTCGTGGAGACATTAATAGCTCCCTCGATAAGCGCTAAAATTGTAAACTTGGCCGTCTGGTGCCGTAACTGCGATGTCAATACGTTTAAACATTAGGCCGTCTGTTGGCGTACTGTCGTTTAGGTCACTGTCGTAATCTACCGTTACGGTAAAACCGAAACTGCTATAGTTTCCGCCCACGTCGTTAACTGTGTACCCGTTGTAATCGTCTACATCGTCGTAGTCGTCTTCGTTGGCTTCTTCTGGACCAAGTGTTGTTGAGCAATTTCCTTTGGCATTACAGGTTTCAAATGGCGGGCTTCTGTCACTATTTTCATCATAAGAGCGACTAAGAATATCATTCATTAAAGACTGCCCTAGCTTCGCCGCTTTCACCTGACGAAATGGCTCTGCGGTTTGTTCAGCTTGCGGGACAATAAGCGACAGAACTACGGTTAGGCTAATCGTAAATACAACAATACCAATCACCAGCTCTAACAGGGTAAAGCCGTTCACGCATTTTCTATGTACAGGCAACGCAACCCTAGCACGCATAAACTGCCCCTTCGCTTTGTAAACACATGGCAAAGGTACTTATTTGAATTCTACAATTCGTTGAACACGCGATATTTCGCGGCCTGCCAAACCCATCAAACTGAATTTGAGAAAAGCTATCGCCATTTTCATCGGCCGTTTGAAAAGTAAAGTCGGTGCTTGATGCATCGACTACCTGATCGGCATCAAAAGCGGTAGAAAGGGCGTTTGCACAATCGTGGCCAGCGGGAGGGGCAATGATTGTGGCGGTTATTTTCACACAGCTAGTGTTTTGCACATTTTGCATAGCACGAAACTGCATGTTACGAACGACTTGAAGTGTGCGATCGCGAAGGGCGATAGCTTCTTCCGTATCGTTACCAAGAAAGCGAGGTGCGGCGGTTACCGCCAGCACCCCAATAACCAATATGGTTATGATAAGTTCTACTAATGTAAAACCGGTTTTCTTCACATTACTGAACGCAAGAGTTGACTTTAATTACAGGGCGTACACCTTCACCAGTAGAATTAAAGTATTCTACTGAACAAGGTGCCTCAGTTTCTGTAGGTGCTGTCGAAGAGTAGTCACTGAATCCGGTTGCATAAACTAACACAGAGTTCGAAGCTGAAATCTCTTCTGTACCAAAGTCTGCAGCATCTATATCAAGCAATGCTGCCATATTATCTTCAGTCGCTTGCGGGTACCCGTTTACAATAGTCACGTTATCAGATCCAACATCTAACGTTACTGGTGTGTCTGTGGTACCCAAAACGTCGTTGATCAAAGCTTTACCATTAACAACCGACGCCGAGGTTTGAAGAGAGGCTTTAATTCCTTCAAGCGTTGCGTCACGCGCATCATCTTGAAGGTTCAAAAACTTAGGTGCTGCGGTTACCGCTAGAATACCCAGCAGCACAATAACAATGATTAACTCGATTAGGGTAAAACCCTGTTGTGTTGATACTTTTTGCATAGTTAAACTTCCTAGGTATTAATTAAAAAACAGTAACCTGGCCAGTGGCTGGGTTGTAAGTGAAACCGTCGTACGCTGTACCGTCTGGCGTACCGTCTGCCGGTGCTGAGCTATTAGGTAAACCCATAGATTCAACTAAGTAGTAAACACAGAGAGTGTTTGCACCTGAATCGTCCTCTCGAACGGCATATCTGAAATCAGCAACAACGGTGTCGTTCGTCGACGTTGTATTTGTTGGTGCTGACTGAAGAATTAGGTCAAAGACGTTTTTGCATTCAGTGTCGTTAACGGTAGAAATAAGTGTGTTGCCTGTAGAACTTCCCGTTGGGTAACCAATGGTGCCGTCTACCCCTACTTGCGTTTGATCGTAAGTGATTACTGTGCCGTTCCCATTTCCATTATTCCCGCTCGGACGGCCTTCAACTTCCCACTGCGCTCTTACAAGACCTACCGCTGCGGCAAAACCACCAGCGACACCTTCAACACTTGCTTCCCGAGCTTCATCAGTAACATCTATAAAGCGTGGTAATGCTGTGGCCGCAAGCAACCCTAGAATGATTACAACAATTATCAGCTCGATTAGCGTAAAGCCTTGTTGTTTGGTGTTCATAACATCTCCTTGATGACGATAAGGCGAATTGTGCCGCCGTTTAATCAACTATTTCTTTGCCTGACAACGCCGCTACCAGCGTTATATTCAAACCAAATCTCTTTTCCCCAAAAGAATGCACATTGTAAGTAACCGTTTGCATACTGGTCGCTTACGGTCACTGTTGACAGCGCTTCACCTTCTCTTAAGGTTGCAAGTGTCAGCATGTATTCGCACGCATTCCCCTGTTCTTTTTCAAGTCCTTCGGGCCAGCCTTTTTCATTAATGTATAGCTCTGCCGCCACATCTTTGTGCTGTTTAACTTTGCCACCAGCGTCAAACTCAGTTTCGTAAATAAGCACAGTATCTTGCTTAGTCTTTATCCATTGTGCCCTGGCTAACATCACCACTCGCTGAAACTGTGCAACCGCGTTCTCTTTGTTAACCTTTTCCGCTTCATCAATAATTGGTGTCGCGTAAAACACGTATGTTGTCCCAATAACAGCAAGCAATACGCCTATAACAACAAAATTAAGTAACCCCGTTTTGGTGCTTGCCACGCTTTTCCCCAGTTATAAAGCGCTTTATCAGCCGCCTTTCACCGCCGACATCATGTTCCACATTGGCGTAAATATGCCAAGCGCCAGGATCAATACCATTACCGCAACAAAACCAATCAAAATAGGTTCGATTTTGGCCGTTAAACTTTTCAAGTCGAAGTCGACTTCACGTTCGTAATAGTCAGCACTTTCTTCTAACAACGGTTCTAGTCGCCCCGTCTCCTCACCTACTGCAATCATCTGTAGTACAAGTGTAGAAAACAGTTCGCTATTTTTCGAAACTCTCAGCAAACTTTCGCCTTTTTCGATCCCTTGCCGCATTTCTTTAATGCGCTTTTGCATGTGCGCGTTGTCAACGGCGTCGGCAGTAAGTGAAAGGCCTGCGGTTAACGGCACGCCTGCACGCAAGATCATTGAAAAACTTCGGCTATATCTTGAAAGTAATGATCGCTCAATAATGCCGCCCACGACAGGCAACTTTAGTTTAAATTTGTCCCATTTGAGTCGTCCATTAGTCGAATTAACGTATTGTTTAACTGTGAAAATCCCTCCCACAATCACAATAATTAGCAGCCACCAATAGTTCACAAAGAAATTGGAAGTACCAATTAACACGCGGGTCATAATTGGAAGTTCAGTGTCAAAGCGCTCAAACATTTGGGTGAACACTGGCACAACAAATAGATTTAAAATAAACATGGCAATTGCTAGCGCAATTAACACAAAAGTGGGATAGCGCAGCGCCGATTTTATGCGCTTGCGGGTTTCTTGCTCGCGTTCGAAATAGAGGGCAAGCTGTAGGAATACGTCGTCTAATTTACCGGTATTTTCACCTACCACCACCACGGATATGGTAAGTCTCGTAAACACCTTTTCATATTTAGCCATGGAAGAAGACAGACTTCGTCCCTGCTCTAACTGGTCTGCAATATCTTTCAAAATCTCTTGAAAGCGTTTGTGCGATGCATTTTCGCTTAGGCCTTTAATGGCGCGAATAATGGGAATACCGGCCTTTAACAATGAGTACATTTGGCGGGAAAAAATGATCATTTCATCCAGTCCCACCTTTTGTTGAAATAAACGCGTGATATCGAAGCCGTCTCCTTCATTTTCTGCACTGCGCTTTTTTGATTCAACAATGGTAAGAGGCACAATGTTTTGTGACAGCAAGGCTTGTGCTGCGGCTTGCGCTGACGCGGCTTCAATAACCCCTTTTTGAGGCCCGCCTTGCGTTGACTTACCTGCGTACTTGAACTGTGGCATTAGTGATTCACCACTTCAGGAACAAATTCAGCGACTTTGAACACTTCATCTAAAGAAGTTTTGCCCTGAGCTGCGTAGTCCAGTGCCATGTGAGATAAAGGAACAAAGTCTTTATTCGCCTTAGTCGCATCTACGAAGCCCTGCGTGTCGTCTTCACGCAAGGCCTCCATCATGTCCTCGTTCATTTCCAGAAATTCAAAAACACCTATCCGGCCTTTGTATCCTGTGTGATTACAACTGTTGCACCCGCGCCCTTTATAGAAGGTGGCAGAGGCTAACTCAGGTTTCAAGAAGCCAACCCACGCTTGTTCTTGGGCGGTTGCAGGCTTTTCTTCTTTACAGTTTTCACACACCCTACGAACCAGACGCTGTGCAAGCACTCCTCGTAATGAAGTAGCAACCAAATACGGCGCCGCGCCCATATCGATAAGGCGAATAGCGCTGGTTACTGAGTCGTTGGTGTGAAGCGTACTTAATACCAAGTGGCCGGTTAATGCACCTCGAAGACCAATCTCTACGGTTTCTTGGTCACGCATTTCCCCCACCATGATAATGTCGGGGTCTTGACGTAACGTAGTGCGAAGAATGGCGGCAAAGTCCAGCCCAATTTTGGCATTAACCTGAACTTGGTTGATTCGCGGTAGACGGTATTCAATGGGGTCTTCAGCCGTTATGATTTTAAGGTCAGGCTTATTGAGTTCGCTAAGTGCCCCATACAGAGTCGTAGTTTTACCGGAACCCGTAGGCCCCGTTACCAGGATCATACCGTGGGGACGATTAATGGCAGCTCTAAATTTCTCTGCCATAGCATCGGGCATACCGGTTTGGTCTAGCGTTAGAAGGCCAGCAGACTGGTCTAATAAACGCATAACTACCGCTTCTCCATTGGCTACCGGCATGGTCGACACACGCACATCTAAGGTGTGTCCTTTCACTTTAATATTAAATCGTCCGTCTTGTGGAATTCGCTTTTCAGATATATCCAAGCCAGACATGAGTTTGAGGCGTAGTACCAGCGCCGACGCTATTTTCACTTGGTTGAGCGTGTTTTCTTGCAAAACGCCGTCGACACGTTGACGAATGCGCAGGATTTTTTCATCGGGCTCGATGTGAATATCTGATGCCCTAACTTGAACGGCATCTTCAAATATGGAGTGAAGCAGCTTAACGACCGTAGCATCCGAGGTGGTGTCATCAAGTGCTGACAACTCAAAATCAGCCTCGTCTGCATACTCTTCACCTAGTTTTTCAGCAAACGACGCAATGTCCTGGGTACGGCGGTAAACAGAATCAAATGCCTCTAGCATTTGGTTCTCTTGCACAATAGCCAGCTCAATGGTTCGAGGAGCGACTAACGGGCCGAGTTGGTCTAAGCCTCCCAAGTCCGTTGGGTCGCTCATGCCCAGCAGCACTTCATCGTCGTCCGCCTCTAACACTAAGGCACGGTAGCGACGTGCGTAAGTCTCTGGGATAAGCTGAGCTTGCTCTGGATCTATACGGCGCTGTGTTATATCCAAGAAAGGAATATTTAGCTGCTGTGCCAAGAAGCGAAGAAGCTGGGGTTCGCCGATAAAGCCCAAATCGATAAGTGTATCCCCTAGTTTGCGCCCTGACGTTCGCTGCGCCGCAAGCGCATTGTCAAGCTGCTCACTGGAGATAATGTTTTCGTGAACGAGTAAGTCGCCAAGGCGCATCTTTAATCGAGGTCGCATTAAGGCTGCTCCTGTAAATCAGTTAGACGCGAGTTTGCATATTGTGCAGATGCAGAGGAAAGCCCGCCAATGGCGAGTGCCCTGGAATAAGATGATATCGCCAGGCGCTCATCTGCCAATGCGTCATAATTCACCCCTAGTGCCAACCACCATTTCGCATTATTAGGCTGTAGCGATGTCATAGCGCTGAATGCTGATATCGCTTGCTCTGACTTATTGATGGTTTGAGCAGAGGTGCCCTTTAAAATTAGATAGTCGGCACGGCCTTCGGCTAACGCTTTAGCATCCAAGCTATCAGGCATCAAATTCAATACTTCTTCGAAGCGGCTTTCCTGCACCAGAATTTTGGCCATTAGCTCTCGCCAAATTAATTCGCTAGGCGAGATCACAATGCCCTCTGAAAGTACCTGCAGAGCCTGTAAATTATTGTTTTGTCCAAAATAAAGTGCAGCCAGCTGCTTGCGCGCCTCGTCATTTTGCGGAAAGGTTGCCAGTGCTAGCGTGAAGCTTTTTTGAGCCTCATCAAAAATGCCAAAGTTATACGCTTTAAGTCCTGCTTCTAAATGCACAGCACTTTGTTGTTCAGGTGACTTAGGTGCTACCTCAACTACAGGCTCTCTGGTTATGATATTTGTGGGTTTAGGCTCTGCGGCCTTCGAGCTTGAGGGTTGTGTTTTGCTAACCGCAGACAGTTCTGATTGAGGGCTACTGGCGTTTGCGCTGTTATTGACGTTTGACGCCTTCGCTTCATCAGCTGTGCTGGTTGCTGATACCGTAGTTGTAACCCTTTTTCTGTATTGAGCTTCATCATCCTCTAATGACTCATCAACGGTATTGAAAACAAGCTCAGCCACATCTGACTCACGGTTTTGTAGCGCCATATCACTTTCAGATAACGGGGTTGATTGCATTCCTTGTGACGGAGCATTTATATCTGCTGTGCTATCGGCAACGCGCTCTGATATTGTACTCTCAGCAGACGGGTTGTTAACGCTTGGGGCACTTGAAACGGCCGTTGTGCTTAACCCATCTTCATTTTTTTCGCGATGGGAAGTACCAGATAAAAGTGTAATTACTAACCATACTACAAACACCAAAACGGCGATGATCATGAGCGCTTTTGGCCAAACTGGACGTTGACTGACTTCAACGGTTGGCGGCAAACCAAAGTCTTCACTTTTATTGCGTTCATCCAGTGACTTTAAGGTGTCATTCAAAATACTCATATGCCACCTGCGCCGTATACATGGAGTACACTTGCTACTGCCACCACAGCAAGCGACAAAATAACAAGACTCTGCCTTGGGACAAGTCGGCGTTTACAGTCATGTGTATCGAAAACGGCGCTTAGGGTATGTGACCAGGTCGCCGACGCCTTGCCCTGACCATATGCGCGTAAAAGAATCTTATGACAAACTATGTTAACCAAGCGAGGCGTGCCCTTGGTAACCAACGCTATAAATGCGCGCAGCCCTCTAGATATCAACTGTTCGTCACCACCTGCTGTCGTCAACCGGTGACCAATATAGTAATCGACTTCGGCTGACGTCATTGTGCGTAAAGTGTAGGAAAAACTTATTCGCTGGCGGATTTGTCTTACTTTAGGGTTTGCCAGGTTGTCATCAAGTTCAGGCTGTCCAAACAAGACAATTTGAAGCAGCTTACTTTTTTCCGTTTCCAAATTGCTGAAAAGACGCAGCATCTCAAGAGCATCCCAACTCAGCGACTGCGCTTCGTCAATGATTAATACCGCTTGTCGTCCCTCTTTTTTAAGGGCTAATAGCTTTGTCTCTATTGCATTATGTAAGCCTTGATTATCACTATTTCCCTCCGGGACAATACCTAATTCCCTCGCAAATGCTTGGCGTAATTCATCAGGCGAAAGGTATGGATTGGGTAAATAGCAGGCTACAAATTTATCAGACAGATGATTAATTAATTTACGGCATAACAATGTCTTACCTGTACCGACTTCACCGGTTACTTTTATAAAGCCTTCAGACATACTCAATGCTGATAAAATGACTTTTAACGCTTCATTGTGTGGCGCAAGCGCACAAAAGAAATCCGTATTCGGGGTAAGCGAAAACGGCATATCTGTGAAGTGAAAAAAGCCCTGATACATAATTAGTTTCTATACCACTGATCAAGTAATGACTGAGTGCGAAGACGTTGTTTTTCCCACGTGTCCGGTTGCACAACTGATGGGCGTATCAAGATCACCAGCTCGCGCTTACTTTGCGTTTTGGCTTTGTTTTTAAACGCATTACCAATGAATGGAATGTCACCCAACAAAGGCGTTTTTGATTCTTGCTCACTGGTAACGGTTTCCATCAAACCACCAATTACGACAATTTCTCCATCGCGGGCACGAATTACCGTATCTGACTCTCGGATATTACTTTGTGCCAGTGGCAGCAAGATTTGCTGATCGCCCACCTGAATAACTTTAGTCTGCTCTGCCGTTTCCGTTACTGATGGGTGAACGTGCAATATAACCGAGCCGCTTCTGTCAATTTGAGGGGTAACATCTAAGGCAATACCTGAAAAAAACGGGGTAAGTTCGATGTCATTTTCGTTTTCGGTTTGAGTCGCGCTTTGATCTTCACTGGTCGACACATCGGTGACAAAGTACTCGTCTTGCCCGACTTTAATCACTGCTTTCTGGTTGTTAGTAACGGTGACTCTGGGGTTACTCAACATCTGAACATCACCTTGGGTTTGCAGCATATTGATAACGCCGTCAAAGTCACCTCGTGAAATTCTCAAAGTAGAAACGCCGCCAATATCTGTAGAGATTGAGTTCCCTATGCCATTAACTGCATTAATGGCTGGATCTATACCTGCAGCGGTATTTGCAGCAAAGTTTGACGCTATAGCCCCGCCGCTGAAGCCAAAGTTCACACTGCCCGTCAAGCCGCTTGCAATACGATCCCAGCGCACGCCTTGCTGATAGCCGTCGTTTAGCGTGACTTCAATAATGCGCGCCTCTAATACCACCTGTCGCTGTAAGCTCTCTTGGCTTTGGTTTAAAAAGTCTTTCACCACTGCGATTTCGCTGGGCAATGCTCGAACGGTCACTAAGCCTGCTTGGGGTGAAACCACAACTTGGCGACCTTCTGTTGGAGAGACCAGTACTTTTAGTGCCTCTTTTAAATCGCTCCAAAAGTCGTTTTCACTGGTAGTCTGAATGTTTGAGCCATTGAGCTGTTGGATGTTATTGCCGCCAAGTCCGCCTTGGCCTCCAAAACCACCCTGACCACCTAGCGCGTTCCCGCTAATGTTGTTATTGCCGTTAATTCCACCGTTGTTGCCACCATTGTTTTGGTCTTGCTCACTTACCCCACCGGCAATAACGCTTACGTTAGATACACCGAAGCGCTTGATCATAAGAAAGTTAACCGGGATAGATTCCGTCTTTAGTTGAGAAGGCATAACCTGAATTACTTTCCCTTCCAAAAACACGTCTAACGGATACATTCTCGAAATAATGGTTAATACATCTTCTAACGCCACTTCTTTGAGCGTTAAGCTAATTTGCCCCGACACGGCTGGATGAACCGCGACACTGTAAAGTGTGTCTTCAACTAACGCGTCGAAAAACGGACGCACGTCTACATTGTTAGCAGAAACTGCAAACATTTTCTGTGATGTTGGCGCAGGTAACGCTTGATAACGGGCAACCTCTGCCAGCAGTTCTTGATTAAGCTGCGGGGGCGGTGTTGGTTTACTTGATGTCGTATTCTGAGAACGTGCTAGTTCATCGCGAATATGAGGTTTTACTTCCTCGCCAACACCATAAGATTGGCAACCTGCCACAACTAACGCTGCAGACAAAACCAATGTGTTAACAATGAGGCTATTTTTTAATTTCATATGCATACATTCTTAGTATTTTCTGCTGACGTCCGTCAGTGATAACCACGTTCTTGGGGTTAATTTTTGATACGGTGTATTCGTTAAGTGTGTCGCCCACGCGGTAGGATTTACCCGATATGATGGCGCTATAACCTGTACTGCGTTTAAAGATAGATTGAAGTGCTAGTTCTCCTGCTACAGCATCATCATTGCTAGACACTGATGCACTGGCGATTGCAGGCCTAGTCGGGTCGACAGACGCAACTGTAGGTAAGCATGTTGCTATCGCTAAAGCTGTGACCACAATTCTTAACCGTTTCACACTCTCTCCTTACAGCGAGATAAAGGTTTCATTATTGCTTACCGTTGCTAACCCCAGTGCTAACGTGGCACTTGGGTAAGCTTCAACGTTGTAAGCAAAATCTGTTACTACGACTTTTTCAGGCGCGGCTTGAAGGCGCGCTAGGTAGCTACGCAGGTCAAAGTAACTTCCCTCAATAATTAAGCGCATGTTATGACGGTAAAACGGTGTGCTTTGAGACTCACCGTCACCAAAGCGTACTGTTTCGGTAGGCTCGACCTTAAAATTCACTAAACGTACGTTGTCTTCTTCGTTTAGAAGCGTCATAAGCAGCTCGGGCATTCGATCGGCTGCGACAAACCCTTCATTAAGTGAAAGTAGTGCCTCATCAATTGATAGTAGGTCTTTTCTGGCCTTATCGAGTTCTAGCTGCGTGCGCTTTGTATAATCGATGGTTAGCGCTTCTTGAATAGCATCTCTTTGAATGACCAATGCTTTGTGCTCGCTCTCCTTTCTGATGACTGCTTTATCGGTTGCAGACAAGTCATCAAGTGCAGGCGAAACACCGAACCAGAAGAATAGATAGATAATGAGAGCAAAACTCACCCATGTAATTAGCTGTTTTTCTCTGCTTTCAAGAGCGGAGAATTTCTCAGAGAGCTGCTGGTACTGATTCATCAGCGTCTCCTTCAAAATCTGTGGATATCAAGAATTGTTTCACGTTTTCTTTGCCGTCTACTTCATCAAACTGCACTGAAGAAAATGACTTACCTTGGAAAAACGGAGACTGCTGCAACTTTTTAAGCCACACAGGTATAGATGAAGGCGCCAAGGTTTGGCCTGACAGGCGAATGGTTTGTGTATCGATATCAATACTCGTCAGCCATAGGTTCTGATTGTGGAAATTAGCCAAGTCGTCCATCACCTCGCCGTACTTTGTTGCGTCAAATGACAACTCTCCGCTATCAAGATACGCTAACAGACGTCTTCGGTTTTCAATTTTGGCGTTCACCTTTTCAAGCTGTTGCTGAAGCGACTGGGTGTCTCGTTTCTTCTCGAGTGCAGCGCTTAAGGTTTTAATTTCGCTATTCAGTTGGCTAATCGCGTTTGTTTTTTCATTTAACTTTTTCTGCTTCGCCCCCAACGTAATATTGAGCGCGATTACCACCACCAACATGACACCTATTGCCGCGCCATTAAGCCAAAGTACCTTCGAGAATGGTAACCGCTCTTTCTTTGGTTTAAGAGAGTCCTGATAGAGGTTTATCGTTCTTTTCATGCCACCTCTCTCGCTGCAACAAGTGCACTTGCTAACGCAAAGTGGCAGGCAGGTTCAACTACATCGGCTAAATTAAGCTGTGAAGTAAAGACATTCATGGCAACGGGCTGAAACGGCTTCAGCCGTTCGATCACTGGCACACAGTCAAATTGAGTTTTAAACAGAATTTCTTTTAAAGGTGGCTGCTTAAGTTGCGACTCATAGAAATCCATTGAGCGTTGAATTTCTAACCCCAAAGTATCACTTAGCTGTGACAGGTCTGTCTGCTCATTAACTTTGCTTACAAATCCACGTAAGCGACGTGCCAACCAAATAGCCTGAGAGCGCACTATCATTAAAAACGGTTCACTGTTGGGCTCTTGGATGATGAGTAGTCGCGCATAGTCATCATTTGGCACCATTTCAGTTGCTAACACTTCTTTGGTGTGGATATGTGTAAGCTGCTTGTCTTTCTTTTTTGCCATGCTCGCTGCGACGGCAGCAAGTGAGGACCTTTCGGCAGCGAATACATTTATCTTTTGGCCGCCACTCCGACTTTTAACCGGGTAGTCGACATAGTCTAAAACCATGTTGCTGGAGTCATAGGGAACCAGCTCTCCGAGAGTCCACGGTAACGCTGTTGTAATATCCTCTTCTGCCATTTCTGGCTTATCAACCTGTACCATGTGGTACATATGCTGTGAAAGCACTATAGAAACATTACAGGTCGACTTAGCAAACGGGCTTAACGCCGCCGATAGCTGTTGCTTGAGAGGCTGATGCTGATCATAGGGAATTGAAGAAACAGAATTAAGTGAAACAGCGTCGCCACTGCGCTCTATAGCCACAATGTGTAGCTCAGAAGCACAGACCGATACGCCTACAGTGACGCTAGTTTTTTTACTTTTCGAAGAAAATAAGCGTGAAAGCATATATCTACTTAATTCGTTAATGCCGAGTATTATCTTATAATCAACAATACCTTATGGCGCCAATAAGTAACATGGCATTAACTCAAAAGTAGACTAATTATCTAAATAGAACAAATACCTATATAAGCATAGGCCTATATTGTGCACCCTCGTTTATGTGGCCAGTTTAATCGCTTAAATTTGTTACTGTTCCATTTGCAGGAAAATAGTCGAAATACGCGCCGCTACTTAAGCTGAAGCGACACCAATAGTTGTCTTCGTTCTCTTCAAGTTCAGCATAGTAGTCTGCATGGATCTTAAAGCCGTCCACGCGCAGTGGTGTCGCCATTAGCGACGTCCATATTTTTTCACACCCTTCACTAGAAAGCTCTGCGGTCGGCCATCCGTTGTGATTCATTCGCACCGGAGTACGATTCGTTTCTTTGCCCGACTCGTTGTAGTGAATCAGCATTATCATAGTGGTGGGTTGGCGGACTCGCCATTGCCAGTGAGACGAGACGACGTGACGCTTAAACGTATCTAGATTTAGTGCAAATGCGGTGATTGTGGTGTCTTGCTCGTCGGTATGAAGAAAGTTGATAGTGACGCCAAAGGTAATTGCAAAAATAGCTGCAATAGCCGCTTTAAAAACATTAGACGTGGAAGGTTTCTTTTTGTTGGTTTTATTCATTGTCGATTCCCCATGCCTTTGTTCAAGTCGTTAGCGCTTGTTAGGCATTGTTCTATTTTATCGACATTTTGAAGAAAAAATGAAGTAGGTATAAATAAACCTTAAGAATTTCTGGTTAAAAACGAAGGCTCAGCATTATGGCAACGGCTTGTGCAATATCGTAATTCCCCAAAAATCACCGTCTTTTTGCTTTAATTGCCAGCCATTTTTTATGAGTGTTTTTCGGGTGTAATAGTTAGTCATACCATGCCCGAATAGCACTATCCGCTCGTGTTTCTCACACAGTTTTTCAATACGCTCGGAAACAAGATTAACCCTTTGCTTGGCAGCTTTGAAACTTTCAAATCGACCTTTAAATCCTATAAACCATAATGCACGGCTTAAGACGACCCAGTGCCAACTGCGCAAGGTGAACGGAAGTTTGTAATAAGGAATATCCATTTCTTTAAGATGGGGCAACTCTTCATCAATTTGAGTCGCGCCGTAATAAGCCGCAGACAATTTAGCCCTTAGTAACGGGCTAACCACAATGTAGCTGTCGTCGATATGGGTCTTCTGCTTTGGGTGACTTGTTGGATCGAGTATCGATTTATCATAGTTACGCACCCACTGAGCATATTGAGCTGCGTTTACTTTGTCATTATGCGCCGAGAGAGGCTTACCGTGTCTAATAAGTACGACTTCCTTGATGGAAGTATTGTTTATCACGTCCATGTTCATTTTAAGTCGTCTACTTTATCCTGTTGGGCTAGCTAATCAATGGCGATTGAGCCACCTTATCGCTTTTCAAGCAAAGATGGCTCCTTCTAATGCGTACCTTTTCATGGGTTAGGCGCTTGCCAATACAGCATCCACAGACTCATCCGATTGAACTGCGCCAGAAACTTTCGTTGAGATATAAGAAGACAGCGCTTCCTGTTGGGCTTTGTCCAAGCGTAATCCATGTTTTGTTCTGCGCCAAATCACGTCTTCTAGACAACAAGCCCACTCGCAATCTATAAGGTAGTCAACTTCTGCCTGATACATACCAGCCCCGAAATGAGTCCCCATAGCATCGACTGACGCTTTACCTTTAAGAAACTTATAACATAGCAAACCATACTGTCTTGCGTAGCGTTCAGCGATAGCGTTGTCCAGCCAAGAAAACTCGGAATTTAGTTGAGCAACTAGCGATTCTTGACTCTCAAACGCACCACCTGGTAGCGGTACTTCTTTGGTCCACGCTTTTTTCGCTTTCGGGAAACATGAGACAAGTTTATCTACTGCGTGCTCTGAAAGCTTTCGATAGGTTGTAATCTTGCCGCCGAAGATATTAAGTAATACGGGCTTTCCAGCCTCACCCTTAAGCTCTACTTTATAGTCCCGAGTAAGTTCTTGTGCTGACGCGTTTTTCTCTTCTAAGAGTGGGCGCACGCCACTGTAAGTATGGACTATATCTTCGCGCGTTACTTTGGACTTGAAGTAGTTGTTTACGACATCAATTAAGTAATCAGTCTCTTCGTTTGAAATTGCAGCGTCAGACGGATTACCTTTAAAGTCTTCGTCTGTCGTGCCCACAAGTGAGAAATCACCTTCGTAAGGGATCACGAATACAATACGCCCGTCTTTATTTTGCAGAATGTACGCTTCATCAGAGTTATATAGCTTGGGAACGACAAAGTGACTTCCCTTTACCATGCGCATCGCATTGGGGTTGTGAATATTTACCAAGCGATCTAGAAACGATACTGCCCACGGTCCAGCCGCATTGACAATTGACCTGGCCTTAACTGTAAACGTTTTCCCTTGAGACGTTTTAAGCTCCACATTCCACAAATTATCTAACTTTTCAGCTTTAACGCATTCAGTAAGCGTATATATCTTCGCCCCCTGATCTTGGGCAGCTAGTGCATTTAGTACCACTAAGCGTGCGTCATCTACCCAACCATCTGAGTATTCAAAACACGTTGAAATATCGCTAACCAGCGGGCTTTCACTGGTGGTCGTTAGCTTACGTGAGCGCGGTAACATATTGCGCTTAGCCAGCGAGTCATAGAGGAATAAACCAATTCGTATCATCCACGCAGGGCGTAAATGCTTTTGGTGAGGCAAACGAAAGCGTAGCGGCCACATGATGTGAGGCGCTTTCTTCAACAACACTTCACGTTCTGCCAGCGCTTCTTTCACTAGGCGAAATTCATAATGTTCTAAATACCTAAGTCCACCATGAATTAATTTGCTGCTAGAAGAAGACGTTGCGCCTGCGAGGTCACCTTTCTCGCACAAAGCAACCGAAAGCCCGCGTCCCGCAGCGTCAAGCGCGACGCCTACGCCGTTAACACCGCCGCCAACGACTAAAACGTCGACTGTCTGTTCAGTTTGATTGCTTTGACTCATACATTGCCTCTAGTGGTATTTATATGGATATCCTCATATGGTTGTCTATTTGACAAGCAAAAAGAAAACATGTCAACACAAAACGAACATTTACGAACATTAAAGAAAGTTAAAATTCGTAATTAAAAGGAATGAACAAATCCAATCGCAACAATATTTGACTGATTTACATTGAAAAATACGTGGTGTGTAAGTGCGCTTGCGGCAACAGTGCGTAATGTTTAAAGAAGGCTGCCAAAAAGTAGAATGCGACCAAAACCGAGAACAGGTTTAAGAGTAGTGGAAAACTATGGTAAATAGATGGTCACGCTTTGACAAAGGAGATGTTATTTTCTTCGATTATCTTGCTTATGCTGGGCGGCGGCGTTTTATCACAAACCAAGCAATCAACCTGTGAAATGTGCCCCTGCTCCACCATTGCGCGGCGTTCAAACTTACTGTAGTCCGCAGCTAATATAACGTGTTGAGTATGTTCCAAAATGGCTTGGGACACTTTCACTTCTCTGAAATCAAAGTCAAGTAGTGCACCGTCCGAACTAATACCACTGATACCGATTATGCCGTAATCCATGCGGAACTGGCTTATAAAATCGCAGGTTGCCTCGCCAATGATTCCGCCATCGCGATAGCGAACTTCACCGGCAGCAATTATGACGGAGAAATCCTCTTTAGCCGAAAGAATGGTAGCAACGTGAATATTGTTGGTTACCACGTGAAGATTTTTGTGGTTGAGCAACTTAGTTGCAATCGTTTCCGTCGTCGTACCGATATTAATGAACAACGATGCGCCGTCAGGGATCATTGCAGCCACTGCTTCAGCAATTTTCTCTTTGACTTCGCTGTTTTGGGTTTTCCTTTCCTGATATGGCGTGTTTTCCCAACTTCTGTTTAGGCCAGCACCACCATGATAGCGGCTCACCACACCGTTTTCGGCAAGCTGGTTAAGGTCTCGGCGGATTGTTTGCGGCGTAACTTCGCAAGCACTGACCAAATCGTCAATAGACATAAAACCATGTAGCTTTATAAGCCCAACAATTTTTTCGTGTCTTTGCGTTTGATTCATCGCGAGTCCTCAGAATTAGAAAATTACATCAATTATACGTGCTTAACTTCAATGTTCCCATAACAAAACGAAACGCCAATGTTCGTTTTCGAAAATATAGCATTGTTAATCCTGTGTAAATGATGCAAACTCTATGAAAACTATCTTCAGGAGTGACCTTATGGGACAACATATCCTTGCCATTGACCAAGGTACAACAAGCTCTCGCAGCATCATTTTTTCTCCAAAGGGCAGTATAGACGCTATTGCACAGCAGGAATTCTCTCAAAAATATCCGAAAGATGGCTGGGTTGAGCATGATCCAGAGGAAATTTGGGAAAGCGTTGTCTCTACCCTCAAAGAAGTTTTCAATAAATGTTCATTAACACCATCAGATATCGCAGCCGTTGGTATCACTAACCAGCGCGAAACAACCTTAGTGTGGAATAAAAACACTGGCGAGCCTGTCTACCCGGCTATCGTTTGGCAAGACAGACGCACAGCCCAGCTTTGTCGTGATTTAAGTGAAGACGAAGAGCTCGTCTCACACATTACTGAATCGACAGGGCTTCTGTTAGACCCTTATTTCTCTGCCACAAAAGTAGCTTGGATATTAGACAATGTAGAAGGTGCAAGACAGCAAGCCGAGGACGGAGAGCTGCTGTTTGGAACCGTAGACACGTTCCTTATATGGCGCTTAACGGGTGGTGAGTCACACAAAACTGATGCCACCAATGCCTCGCGTACAATGCTGTTCGACATCAATAACCAATGCTGGGATGAGAAATTACTTAATAAATTCAATATCCCACGCTCAATGCTACCCGAGGTGATGGATTGTGCGGCTGACTTTGGTGTAACGAAAGAAGACATCATAGGCAGAGCTATTCCTATCCAAGGCGTAGCAGGCGACCAGCAAGCAGCATTAGTAGGCCAAGCGTGCTTTGAAAAAGGCATGGCCAAGAGCACCTACGGTACCGGCTGTTTTATGATATTGAACACTGGTGACGCCCCTTTGCAATCGAAAAACCGATTACTCACCACCGTTGGGTATCGTTTAAACGGCAAAACGACTTATGCGCTTGAAGGCAGTATTTTTATGGCCGGCGCAACCGTTCAATGGCTCAGAGATGGTCTGAAGCTTATCGACGATGCCGCCGAATCTGAGGCACTTGCACAGCGAGCAAGACAAGATAACGGCGTCTTCCTTGTCCCGGCATTTACTGGTTTAGGCGCACCTTATTGGGATCCAGATGCCCGTGGCGCAATTTTAGGTTTAACCCGCGACACAGGCATTAGCGAAATCGTTGCTGCGGGACTTCAGTCTGTTTGCTACCAGACTAAGGACCTGCAAAAAGCAATGGAAAGCGATGGCGCTCGCCCCACAACTATTCGTGTAGATGGCGGTATGTCGCGTAATGATTGGGTAATGGGCTTTCTTTCAGACATATTGGGCGCTGAAGTAGAACGCCCTGAGATTACGGAAACCACCGCTCTTGGTGCTGCCTTCTTAGCAGGATTACAGGCTGGTGTCTTCAATTCAATCGACGATTTAACCCATTGTTGGAAGAGTGATAGCGTTTTCACTCCAAGATTGACCAAGCAAGAACGTGATCAAGCCTATGATGGTTGGAAAGCCGCCGTCGACCGTATCCGCTGCAGCTAATTTTCCTTTATTTTTCTGATTGTTAATAAAGTGCGGCTATAGGCCGCACTTTTTTTATACAAAAAAATTTTTTATAACATTGTAATTACATTGTCATTTTGTGCTAGTATTGGATCCAAGGTAAACGTTTCACCTTTTACCTTAAATCAGAAACGCTATATTTTTCATAAAGTTACAAATAATAATCACGAAAATATAACGTTAAATGTGTAAAAGTATTGTTAATAAGCTTGATCCGCACATACTAAAAACGTAATTTAAGTGCAAAGTACGTTAAAACGTAGCCTACTCACGGAGAAAACACAGTGACACATAAAATTAACACATCACAGTTAGGCCCTATCGCGAAACGCTCACTTTTAGGTGTTGCTATCGCCTCTGCCCTACACGCCCCTATTTCACTGGCACAGGAAGCAACTACTGCTACTGATAAAGAAGTGGAAGTTATCGAAGTTAAAGGTTTTACCAGCTCTCTGAAAGCATCAATGCTAGATAAGAAAGCATCTGATGTTGTTTACGACGGTATTACGGCTGAAGACCTAGGTAAATTTCCAGACCAAAACGTAGCTGAATCACTACAAAGAATTACTGGTGTTGCCATTGATCGTTCAGGTGGTGAAGGTCAATTTATTACTGTGCGTGGTTTCGGCCCAGATTTTAACACCGTACTTGTTAACGGCCGCCAAATTGCTACAGAAAACCAAGGTCGTGCTTTTAGTTTCGATACGCTTCCAGCTGAACTTATTAGCGGTGCAAAAGTTTACAAGAGCCCTCTCGCGTCTATGCAAGAAGGTGGTATCGGTTCAACCGTAGAAATCACAACTGCTCGCCCATTCGCATTTGACGGCTTTAAGGCCGTTGCAAGTGTAAAAGGCATGTACGAAGACATTTCTGAAGAAACAACGCCACAAATGTCGGGCTTAATTACCAATACCTTTATGGATGGTAAACTAGGTGTGTTAGCTGCTGCATCATTCCAACAGCGTAAGCTACAAACAAACATGCTAGAAACTCGCTACTGGCGTCCTGAAGTTAGCCTAACCAATCGTTCTGAGCTAGATAACCCTGATTACGCTGACAATGCTCAGTTCAACGGTGTGTACATTCCGCAGAACTTTGACCAAATCGTTGATTTAGTCGATCGTGAAAGAACATCTGGTAACCTTGTTGTTCAGTATGCTCCTAACGATGACATGACGCTTACTTTAGATGGCCTTTACTCTAAATTTGAAGTTGACTCAGACGCACACAGTGTTGGCCATTGGTTCTCTGATAGCAACCTCGACAACATGTCTTTTACTGACAACGGTAGTCTATCAGGTGTAACAAGCACCGTTGTAGACGGTGTTGGTGGTGCGACTGACTTTATTCGCCGCCGCTACGGCCGAGATGTTGAAATCCAAGCATTCGGTGCAAACTTTGAGTGGTTAGTAAACGACAACTTAACTGCAAACATTGATATCTCAACTTCAACTGCCGAAGACAGCAGTGGCGGTGACAACTTCTTCACTGTTGTGGGTTATAACAATGAATACAGTGTAGATTTCACAGGTGCTACCCCATCATTGACTGTTGCCGGTGGTGATGCCGCTTTGCAAACACCGTCACTAGGTCGTATGCACTACAATGAGCGTAACGGTTTTGACACGGAAGATACCATCAGTGAATACCGTGCAGACTTCTCTTGGGTACCTGATTCAGACAATGCGTTCTATAAAGCAGATTTCGGTATCTATTTCCAAGATCGTGAAAAATCTAATACTCGCTTGTTCGCTTCTGGTTGTGACATTTATTGTGGCTACACATTCGATCTTCCTGACGAGCTTCTAAGTGTATTTACTGCACAAAACTACTTCGGTGGTGTGCCTAATCAGTGGCTAACTTACGACCCTGAAGCGTTCTTTGACTACGCAACGTCTGATGCAGCAGTACAGCAAATTGCAGACGCTACAGGTGAATCGTTTGATGACGTTCGCGCAGCGATTGATGCAACAAATATTGGCAACCCACAGCCAAGCAATGACTCATTCGTAGTGAGCGAAGAAGTATTAAGTGCGTACGCACAATTCTACTTCACTACTGAAATCTCAGAGATGCCACTTGATGTGAATTTTGGCTTCCGCTACAGCGAAACTGACACTTCAGTAGACGGGACAAGTCAGATTGTAAGAGATCTTCAGCCAATCCCTAACGATCCGTCAGACCTTAATGTAGTTTATGAAACAGAAGTAGGTGCGCCGGTTAACGAGAAAAACAGCTACTCTTCGCTGCTTCCTAATTTAAACGTTAAGCTACAGTTAACAGACGATTTATACCTACGTTATGCGTTTTCTGAAACGCTAACGCGTCCAATGATGGATGACTTAGTGCCTGTATTTAATGTTACTGTGAGCCGTCCGGGTAACTTGCAAGCACAAGCGGGTAACACTGAACTTAAGCCATATAAAGCGACCAGCTGGGATGTATCTTTAGAATGGTACTACGATGATACTAGCTACTTCTCAGCAGCAGCCTTTAACAAAGAAGTGGAAGATTTCATTGCAGGTGATGTTGCTGATGAGTCTCTTTTCTTAGAAAGTGGCGAGTATGTATTTAGCGTTCTGCGCCCTCGTAACGGCGATACGCTTGAAGTTGAAGGTCTAGAGCTTGCTTGGTTGCACACGCTTGAAAGCGGCTTCGGTATCCAAGCTAATGCTACTATCGTTAACTCAGATGCAGAATTTAGCCTACCAGGTTTAGGAAACTCACAAAACATTACATTGTTCTACGAAAAAGATGCGTTCCAAGCGCGTGTTGCACTGAACAATCGTGAAACCTTTATGCAAGAAGCGGTAAGTACTCTTGGTGGTACCGAGCCTCGTTTCACTGAGACTTACACCCAAGTTGATATGAGTGTAAGTTACGATGTAACTGAGTCTCTTACGGTATTCTTCGAAGGCATTAACATTACTGACGAAGAGCTAACGCGTCGCGGTCGCTTATCAGAACATTTCGTTCAACAAGTTGCTGACGGTGCTCGTTACGCTGTAGGTGTTCGTGCTAGCTTCTAATAACAACTAGTCTATCAAGGGGGCGGTGTTGCCCCCTTTTGCCTTTATTCTGCTGAGGAGTTTTTCGTGTCAGGCAGCTTAACCCAACTTGTCGTTTTTATTTTCATCACCGCACTTATCGGGCTTCTTACCTATATAAAGTGTCGCGGTCATGGGCATAGTAAAGCCAACGAAAACAAAGAATATTTCTTAGCTGGCGGCGGACTAACATGGATATACGTCGCGGGCTCAATAACGTTAACTAATTTAAGTACCGATCAACTTGTAGGGATGAACGGTAACCAAATGGCACTGCTTGCGTGGTGGGAATTTGCCGCGGTGGCGGGCCTAATCATTCTCGCGCGAGTTTTTCTTCCCGTCTATTATCATTATCAGTGCACCACAACCACCGAATTACTGGAAATGCGCTATAACAACAAGCATATAAGAGCACTAATAGGCCTTCTTTTCTTCCTAGGTAGCAGCCTTATTTTCATGCCTGCCGTAATCTACACCGGCTCGCTTTTCATGATTAACATGTTCAATGTAGACATTCCACTTATGTATGTTGCCACCGCTTTTGCATTGATTGGTGCTTTCTACGCTATCTTTGGTGGGCTTCGCGCGGTTGCAGTTTCAGATACCTATTCTGGCGTATTGCTTTTGACTATGGCGATTGTTGTTGTCGTTCTTGCACTATTCGCAATCGATTTTGATTTCTCGGGCATACCTGCCGAACGCTTAACCCTAATTGGTGATAATGATTCACCTCTACCATGGCACACGTTATTAACCGGTATGGTGTTTATCCAGACTTTCTACTGGAGTACGAATCAGGTAATCACTCAGCGCGCCATGGCTGCACCTAATTTAAAAGAAGCACAGAAAGGCGTATACGCTGCAGCGATCATCCGCTTTATCGTTGTTCCTACCATTATCGTAGTTCCAGGTATCATTTCGTATAAGCTGTACGGCGATATCAACGATGCCGCTTACGGTACGTTGGTAGGTGATGTTTTACCTAGCTGGCTATCAGGTGTATTTGCAGCGGCCCTCGCTGCAGCAGTACTCACTACTTACAACAGTAACCTCAACTCTGCGACTGCACTTTATGTCTGCGATATACACGAGGCGTATTTTCAGAAGAAGCCAAACGTTGCGCGCTTGAGCGGCTTTGTGACCGCGGCGCTTACTATTGTATCGCTAGTTATGGTTCCTGTGTATGCGCAAGCAGAAAGCATCATCAACCTGCTTCAACAACTTTTCGGGTTGTTAAGTATGCCTATTCTTTCCATCTTTATTGTTGGATTACTATTTAATAACGTAAACGCCAACGCGGGAATAGCGGCAGTTGTCTTTGGTGTGGGTCTATACGCTTTCTTTAGCTTTGTACACGCTCCTTTCGGCCTGCACTACATTCACCTGATGTTGGTCACATTGGTTTGCTGTATTGCCCTCGCCCTTGTCTTAAATCGGGTTGTATTTAAGCAAAAGGCAGAATGGCGTGGTCGTTTGATAGAGAGCGAAGAAGCACACGGCTAATAAGGTCAGCCATATATTGGCTGGTTCAGATAACTAGGATTACTACGGTTGTGGCGGAGCAAAAGTACGGTTTGTTGCTTACTTTTGTTCCGCCACACGCTGTGAAGTAGATGAAAGCAGAGAGAAGACTCTGTAAGCGTGATTGAAACAGATTTAATTACTCGACGACCGTGCAAGAAAGCAGGTATTAAGCTCGATAAACCGTTGTAAAACCATAAAACCGTACGGATGTTCCTTCTGTACTTTTCAGTCATCTTTTCTTTTAACAACATGCGCTATAAACATCTAGGCATGTAAAATGAGGTTTTTATGTCGTCACTCACATCATTCGTTCGTTTGTCGAACGAGAAAGCCACATTAATATTCGACTGCCAGGGTCGTATGCCCAAAGTCATTTACTATGGTGCGCCATTAAGTGACAGTACAACACCAGAAATGCTGAGCGTTTTAAACACCCGTCAAGAAGCAAAATGCGCACCCGTAATTGAACCGCCGATTACGTTGGTACCGACTCACGGTGACGGCTGGACGGGTCAGCCAGGTCTTGAAGTGTCGGGCGATGCCGACCAGTGGTCAGCAGGCTTTAGCCTGACCGAAATAAATGAAGATGCACAGTCTGTTGCTTTCGTAAGCGAAGACGCTCGCCGCGGTATGCGTCTTATCACAACTGTTGAGCTCGATAACAAAACGAGCGTAGTAAAATACGTTTCTCGTCTCGAAAACAGTGGCGAAACACCGCTCAATTTAGGCTATTTAAATGCTGCTAGCCTGCCCTTGCCTACTTCCGTAAGTAAAATTAAAACATTTGAAGGCCGCTGGTCAGCAGAGTTTCAAACCAAAGATCACGATCTCTTCTTTGGAAGTTATGTACGTGAAAATCGCCGAGGCAAAACATCTCACGACACCTTCCCTGGCCTGATTGCATTCCCTCAAGGCACGGGTGAACTTAACGGTGAGTGCTATGGCTATCACCTTGGCGCTTCTGCAAACCACAAGCTTCGCGCCGAGCTTATGGCTGATGGCAGAAGCTATGTGCAGTTTGGTGAGTTATTATTTCCAGGTGAAGTGGTACTTAACGCTGGCGAAAGCTATACATCCCCCGTGCTTTACACAGGCTATGGCTGTGAAGGTTTCTCTTCGCTATCACAACAGTTCCATAACTTCATTCGCAGCAACGTGCTAAACCACAGTGCTGAATCGAAGCCTCGCCCGGTGCACTACAACACATGGGAAGGAATTTATTTCGATCATAATGAAGATGAACTAAAAGCCTTAGCCGATAAAGTTGCACCATTGGGCATTGAGCGCTTTGTGTTAGATGATGGTTGGTTTAAAGGGCGCAGAAACGACAAGGCTGGGCTTGGCGACTGGTTTGTTGATGAAGCTATCTATCCTGAAGGACTAGACGGGCTCATTGACCATGTCACTGGCCTTGGCATGGAATTCGGTATTTGGTTTGAGCCAGAGATGGTAAACCCTGACAGCGACCTGTACCGCGCACATCCTGAGTGGGCGCTGCAAACCGAGGATAACCCCCACGTCCCTTTCAGAAATCAGTACGTATTGGATTTAACCAACCCCGAAGTGGTTGAGTACCTTTACAAAGTGATTACTGATGTACTGAAGGCGTACCCCAAAATCAGCTACATCAAATGGGACATGAACCGCGACGTAAACCACCCCGGCAACCTTCACGGTAAACCTGCGATGCATGGTCAAATGGCTGCGCTTTACAGCTTAATAGACCGCGTCAAGGCAGCTAAGCCAGGCATTGAGATAGAAAGCTGTTGTTCAGGCGGCGGCCGTGTAGATTTAGGTATTTTGCCACACACAGATCGTTTCTGGACGTCGGATTCTAACGACGCACTAGACCGTTTGTATATTCAGCGTGGTTGTTCTTATTTCTTCCCGGCTGAAGTAATGGGCGCACACGTTGGCCCGCGCGACTGCCATATAACGGGTAGACACTTACCTATTGAGATACGTTCGGCAGTAGCCTTGTTTGGCCATATGGGTATAGAGATGGACCCACGTGAACTTACTGACCACGAGCAAAGCGTGCTTACTGATGCTATTTCACTTTACAAAAAGTATCGTCATATCACCCACGGCGGCGATCTATTCCGCATGGACGATGACGGCATGAACGTAAAATTTGGTTATGTATCTAAAGACAAGCAAGAAGGTATTTTTGCATATAACAGCGTTTTGGAAACTGTTCGCACTACGCCAAACCGCTTCTACTTTGCAGGTCTTGATGCTAATAAACAATACACCATTGAGCGTGTATGGCCTGAAAAGCTAAAAGAATACACCCCGTCTATTTTGCAACAAACTGATGGCCAAGTATTCTCAGGTGAAGTATTGATGAAATACGGCATGCAGCTGCCGGTATTGTTCCCGCAAACTGCACTAATTTATACCGTTAAAGCGGTATAGAGCTGAAGACTCGACTCGAAAGCTAGAAGCTAAAGCGAGCTAAGCGGTGTTACGCCGCTGCTCGCTTTTTTGTGGTGCTTACTTGCTTTGCATCTCCAAGCCTAACGCCCAGCGATCGTCAAACCCTTTCCAAGGCTCTGGCTTTTTGCCATCTACGGGTACTTGGGCACTACTGCCACTCACGTTCAGGTATTCACAATCATCTTTTAAACCTTTCACATGGCAGTTCATAAGCGCAAGCGCAAAATGCTCGTTAATGGCATTAAGCTTTTGCACTTCCCATGCTGGCTCAATGTAACTTCCCAAATCAAATTCACTGCCATAAGCTTCTTTAGGTGCAGGGTGAGGTGCAACATTGTGGCGTGCATTCTTGATGGTTAGTAACTTAGATTCTTTACTGCCGGTATTATCGAATAACCACTTTATACCGTCGTAGCCAGAAATATCGTCGTTATCCCCAGCAACATAAAGAACAGGAACTTTAATATTGTTTAGCGATTGCACATCAAATAGCTGATGTTGCCCGCCCCATGGCGCAAGTGCTAGCGCCGCTTTCCAGGCTGGTAATGCTTCTTCGCTACTGGCCTTGCCACCTGCGCAGGTGTTAAGCGCTTCTTTAATTAACGCCGCCGTTTTAGGATCTTGTGTACCAGTGAAGGTTGCGGCGGTTTGGTCGTTAAAAGCATAGCATCCTCCTACCGTGCTAACTGCGCCGTAGCCCCCCATTGAATAGCCAATCACTCCCGCTTTGCTTGCATCCACACTCTCTTTAAAAAAGGTATTTTCGCTGATGCTGTTCAATGTAAGAACTTGGTCTCGTGAACGATTTAATAACGTACTTGGAAAACCTGAATACGGATTTTCTGCAAAATTAACATCTTTGTTTGTGGAATCTGTGTGGTCGATTGCCGCTACTACATAACCGTGAGACGCGAGGTGTTCGCCTAAATAAAACATAAGGGTGCGGTAACCGGTATAACCATGAGAGATAACTATTACCGGAAAATCAGTGTCAGCAGCGGCTATAGGCGCATCACGGCTTGCATCAGCTTGTACCTCAAACACCTGACCACTTCTTGTTTCATTAATGTACGTGGCCTTTTGAGCCGAGCTTGCTGCAGGATACCAAACCTCCAAAGTAAGTGATCGCTCGACTTCATTACCAGCAATGTCTTTTACTTTAACAGGATAAGCCGCTTCGATTGTCTTTACGCCAACATCATAGTTACCTTTGTCACTTAACGATGGCATTACGTCGGCTGGAAACGGCTTATAAAGCGTTTGAGCAGCTGATACCGAAGGAGATATGGCCGCGGTCGCTGAAGCCAGAACAGCACCGCCAAAAAGTAGGGATAACGTTTTCATAATTTGGGTAATTTTCTCGTTATTAACAGGCAAATTCATAATACCTCGTCACGGGTATCGCACAAGCCAAACACTATTATTATTGTTGATTAAGAAGAATAAGGGGCGGTAATAAAACAGGGCGCTTTAAGCATGAATTGTCATGAAAGTAATGGTAAAACGTAACACCTTGAAAGCCTTTAATTTGAAAGGTATTGCTTCCACCTTTCATCAAAAAGCGGTTTAAGAAATAAAGGGTATCCATCTGCCACAAAGTTAATGTCTCTTAAGGTTTGGCTTTTCATAGGCGTGGATGTAATGTGAGTTAGCGCGCTGTCTAGATCACTCGTTACCGCTTGTCCTAGCTCACTCTTAGAACACAGTAAGCGCTTTGTTCCTCTTAGCTGCTGTGACAGTTCACTGATTTGATAAACATTAAGCGCATCGAGTTCTTCTTCTGGTAATGCTGAAAGCTCGCGGTGCCCTACATAGCCAAAATCTATTCTCCCACTTTCCAGAAGGGCAATGGTATGCATGCCTAAGTCTTTGCTTAACCCATTTAAACGAACCACATTGTTTTTTGTAGCCCATTGCTCAACAGTATCGGCGTATACGTTATTCACATCGTTGTAGAGTACCGTTCTCAAATTTTGCTGAAGCAGAGCGCGTAAAGAAATGGACTCAAAATATCCCTGCGTTGGCTGAGACTGCGCGGTATCTAATTCATTTTTCAATGAAGGCTGAAGCGCTTTTCTTGCAACAATGAGTAGCGGTAAGTTTATAGAGGTTGGCAGGGAGTAATATCCCCACTCAGCGCGTTCTTCTTGGTAAGCGGCGCCATAAAAACAATACACTTTTTGTGCGGATTGTTGATGCTGTACCAACGACCATGCGCGTTTAACCGGATAAGCTTCAAATTGGTGTTCATAGTTATGCAGGTGTGTAGAGAGGTACGCCATGACGTCATAGATCGGCCCTGAAGTGATACTGACACCACTGCCTTCAATTCCAAGCTCGGGTGGTCGCAACCATACTACTGTAGGCTTTTTGAAGGCGCAGCTTTCCCCTTCACATTCGCCGTCTGTTTGCGCAAACAGCACGCTGCTTTTAAGACACAACAAAACAAAAGCCACCAAGGTTACTACTACTGACACTGCAAAAACCCAACCTTTTACACGTAATTCTTAAAGCTCACTCATCGCGTTTATGGGAAAACAACAATGGGAATATGATGAAATTATTTTAAGGTAATCGGGGGAAGAAAGGCGGGCACCAATCTCATAATTGGGCGAACTTAGCTCAAAAAAAGAGCCGCTATTAAAGCGGCTCTTAGAATATTTTCAACACGTGAACAGTTTTTTCTTAAAACGGAATGTCATCGTCGAAGTCAAAATCTGGCTCAGCCATTGGTGGGTTCTTTGGCTGACCTTGATTGCCACCTTGAGGCGCTTGATTGTAGCCGCCACCTTGGTTTGAGTTGTAGCCGCCCTGCTGGCCACCACCTTGCTGTGGCGCTTGGTTATAACCGCCTTGTGCTGGCGCCTGGTTGTAACCACCTTGGTTGTTCTGAGGACGTTGGTAACCACCGTTACCGCCACCGCCTTCACCGCCGCGACCGCCAAGCATTTGCATTTGGTCTACGATAATTTCAGTGGTGTATTTATCTTGGCCTTGTTGATCTTGCCACTTACGCGTCTGCAATTTACCTTCAACATAAATTTGCGAGCCCTTTTTCAGGTACTCTCCGGCAATTTCTGCTAAGCGACGGTACATTGTAAGGCGGTGCCACTCAGTGCGCTCTTGAACCTGACCCTGTTGGTCTTTCCAGCTTTCGCTAGTTGCTAGGCTTAAGTTCGCAACGGCGTTTCCGTTAGGCATGTATCTAACTTCAGGATCATTGCCAAGGTTTCCAACAAGAATAACCTTATTAACGCCTTTCGTTGCCATTGATGTCTCCTGTAACGTTTTTAGTGGCTTGCTGTATAACTCTTCTTAGTAAGACATCAGCAAGCGCGAAAGTTCATCGAATATTAGCCGGTTAGTATACCGTATTTTATGAGGGAAAATTGAAGTTTTTCGCCACAGGTTTACGTTACTAACTGCAACACGTTCTAGAACTTAACAAAATTTATTGTCAGCGTCTTCTGAACTTTCGCGTTGTTTTTAGCTAATTTTAGCAAGGGCGTTGCGATTAAAAACGCCTTTCTTTGTCTGCTACCACCACGTAATGTAAAACGCCGCTGTAAGGATAACTACAGCGATAGATGCTACATTAAATCCGCTTGTGGTTTTGAACTGCACTTCGTTTAGGTCGACAGCGTTTTCACTGACACCTTTTTTCTCTAGCAAAGAAACAACCACAGCTAAAGCAATACAAAGCAGGAAGACAAGTCCAACACGGTCAATAAACGGCAGTTCAGGCCAGAACTGTCTAAACGCAATGCTTAAAACAAATGAGCCTAATGCGGCCAACAGACCACCGTTTGCTGTGGTTTTCTTCCAGAACATACCTAAAACGAACAATGCGCAGATACCTGGTGTAAAGAAGCCCGTGAATTCCTGGATATACTGGAATGCTTGATCAAAATTACCCAACAGCGGCTTGGCCACCACCATAGCAATGATAAGCGCGACCAAGCTTACGATACGACCCACTTTCACATAATGCTGCTGCGACTCGTTTGGACGCTTATCTTTATAAAGGTCCATGGTAAAAATAGTAGAAACGCTATTTGTCATCGACGCTAGCGAGGACACAATCGCCGCCACCAAGGCTGCGAAGATAATACCTTTAAGGCCAACAGGCATCAGCGTCATTAGGCTTGGGTATGCTTGGTCCGGTTTAGCTAAGTCTGGCACAATTAGCACTGCTGCAATCCCTGGCAATACCACAATTAGCGGCATTAGCAGTTTTAGGAAAGCCGCAAACGCAATACCTTTTTGCGCTTCTTGAACGCTCTTTGCCGCCAACGTGCGCTGAATGATGTACTGGTTAAAGCCCCAATACGACAGGTTCATGATCCACATACCGCCAATCAATACAGAAATGCCCGGCAAGTCCATATAGTGCGGGTTGTCTTCTGACAAAATCATGTCGAATTTCTCAGGGAGCTTGTTAGTAAGGTCAACAAAACCTTGGATGGCACCATTGCCGTCGCTGATTAGGTTTAACGCCGTATACGACAGGAACAAGCCACCAATAACCAACAACACGACTTGAATAATGTCGGTGAGTGCTACCGCTTTCAAGCCGCCGTAAAGTGAATAGGTTAACGAGAAAAGACCTAAGAACATCATGCCGTAAACCATATCAACACCCGCGATGGTATTGATGGCCAATGCACCTAACCACAGCACAGCCGTTAGGTTTACAAAAACATAAACACCTAGCCAGAATATTGCCATTACCTTGCGCACGCGATGATCATATCGCTGCTCAAGAAATTGAGGCATGGTGTAAATTTTATGCTTAAGAAAGATAGGTAAGAAGAACTTGCCGACAATAAGCAGCGTAATGGCGGCCATCCACTCATAAGACGCAATGGCAAGCCCCAACTGGTAACCTGACCCCGACATGCCGATGATTTGTTCGGCAGAAATATTGGCAGCGATGAGTGATGCGCCAATTGCCCACCATGGCAAGCTTGAGCCCGCTAGAAAGTAATCATTTGTGTCTTTTTGATGACCCTGCTTTTCGCGAGAAACCCACCACGCAATTCCGACAAGCGCGACGACGTATACCACGAACAACGTGATATCTATTGATGCTAATTTCATAGTTTTTCCCAAAGTTCTTATTTTGGGTGCGGCGATTGTTATGCAGGGTACACAGGTGAAAAATTGTTTTTATTATTATATTGGTTGTTGCCACACCAGTGTCACGTTATTAAAACGCGTTTCGCAAAGCACAATAAATCATAAATGGGTGAAAAACTCACCGTTAAACTTATCGCGTTATTGCGGGTAGTATTAGTATCACACTTTGTTTACTTTTTTTAACTAGAAATGTGCACTTTTTGTAAAAAAAAGCCGCAACCAATGGATGCGGCTTAAGGGACACAAACAATTCTAAAGAATAGGATTGTTTAGAAAGGGGAGAGGTTTGTGTATAAAGGCTGTATTTAAATCGATAATTAGGCGAACGCGCCCTGTGTAGCCGTACACACATAAATGTCAGCACTGTATCCTGTTTCATCAGAGTACTTGTCGGCCACGACTTGCTTCACCGCTTCAACTTTGTCGGTAGGTACAAGGGCCACTACGCAGCCGCCGAATCCACCGCCAGTCATGCGAACACCACCCGATTTACCCAGCACTTCACCAATGATCTCAACCAAGTAATCGATTGGGCGAACGGTAATTTCAAAGTCATCACGCATGGAGATGTGAGATTGCGCCATGGCTTCACTAACCGTTTCGATGTCGCCAGCTTTTAAGGCTTGGCTTGCTGCCAGTGTTCTAGCGTTTTCGGTAACAATATGCTTCGCGCGGCGATAAACCACCTCTGGCATATGTGCTTTAGCGCCTTCTAGCATTTCCATAGTTGCTTCGCGTAACGATGACACACCCAATAACGACGCGCCTTGTTCACACTGCTGACGACGCAAGTTGTATTCACTGTCAACCAAACCACGTTTAACATTCGAATTGATGATAACGATTTGATGCGAGTCTGGTAGTGGTGAATGCTCAATGGCTAGCGACTGGCAATCAAGCAGCATTGCCATGCCTTCATTACCCATAGCAGAGATTAACTGATCCATAATTCCGCATGAGCAGCCTACGAACGTATTCTCGGCTTTCTGCCCTAACAGTGCAGCCTGTACGCCATCGAGGGGCAACTCATACAGCGCGCTTAACGCTTTTAATATAGCCACTTCAAAAGATGCCGAAGAGCTTAACCCAGCGCCTTGTGGCACATTGCCCGTAACCAATAAGTTAGCTCCGCCAAAATCTGGAATGGCCTCTTTAAGTACTTTCACTACGCCGCGAACATAGTTTGCCCACCCTTGTTCTTCGTCATAGTTAATGTCTGACAACGAAAACTGGTTTTGTTGATTTTCGTAGTCCATCGCGGTAACCACGATGTCGTTATCTGCGCGCTTTGTTGCCGCAACCCACGTTCCAAAGTTGATTGCAGCCGGAAATACGAACCCTTCGTTATAATCGGTATGCTCACCAATAATGTTCACTCGACCCGGCGCATGTGCGATTAACGCTGGCGCCTCGCCGTAATGCGTTTCAAAATTAGAAGAAAGTACTTGATTATCCATTCGCATTCTCACGTTTCTTATAGTGCACTGTGGATAGTGCTTTTAATCTGTCTGCCGCTTGTTCAGGGGTCAAATCTCGCTGTGCCTCTGCCATCATTTCGTACCCAACCATAAACTTGCGTACACTTGCTGAGCGCAGAAGTGGTGGGAAGAAATGCGCATGTAGCGTCCATTCAGGGTGCGCTTCACTATCAAATGGGGCACTGTGCCATCCCATAGAGTATGGGAAAGACGTTTCAAATAAGTTGTCGTACTTCGCTGTAATTTCGCCAATGATCTTAGCAAGAGATAGCGACTGAGAATCCGAGAGCATGTGCATAGATTGCACGTCAAATCTGGGTAACAGTAGCGTCTCAAAAGGCCAAGCGGCCCAGTATGGTACAACTACAACCCAATCATCATTTTGACACACGACTCGCTCTTGCTTCGCTACTTCTTGTTCGGCATAGTCCAACAGCATAGGCGTGCCGTTATCACCAAAGTATTGCTGTAGCTGCACGACTTTTTTCGCTGGGTCGGTAGGCACATGCTGCTGCGCCCATACTTGACCATGAGGGTGAGGATTTGAACACCCCATCATTGAGCCTTTGTTTTCAAAAACTTGTACCCAGCGATAGGTTTCACCAAGTTCAGCGGTTTGTGCTTTCCACGTGTTGACTACGTCTACGCGTTCTTCATCGGAAAGCTCAGGTAACGTTTTGCTGTGATCAGGGGAAAAACAAATAACACGACTGCAGCCTTGCTCAGTTTCGAACTGAAACAGCCCCTTTTTCTCACTGGCTTGTTCTGTATCTTGCTTAAGGGCAGCAAAATCGTTTTGAAAAACAAACGTACCTTTGTAATCAGGGTTAACTTCACCATTCACGCGGGTGTTTGTTGGACATAAATAACACGTAGAGTCGTAAGATGGCTTTTGTTCGTTGTTTGGCTCTTCTGAGGCTCCCTGCCAAGGGCGCTTCGCTCTGTGAGGCGACACTAACACCCACTCACCCAACAAAGGGTTGTAACGGCGATGTGGATCGTTGGTAGGGTCGAAAGGGGTTCCCATAATCACTCTCTCTGAATTAGCCTGCTACGCTCTAATGCGCAACATCAAATAGGGTTAAACGTTTACCCTGATAATGATATAGCAAGCTTCTACGTTTATCAATTGCGTAACAAAGAAAATTAATTGTTAAATTGATAACAAATAATTTTCTTTTGTCACTACATAACGATTTCTATGCGCTGAACTTGTATCGCATACTTGCTTTGAAGGTTTCCCCGGCTTTTACGAAACAGTTTGGAAACTCGGGCTTATTGGGTGCATCCGGGAAATGCTGTGGTTCTAAGCACAAGGCACCAAGCTGATCGTCGGTTTTCAACCCGCCAGTATAAAACTGCAAACCCGGCAAGTTAGTAAATAACGACATAGCAATACCAGTATCAAGTGCCTTTACGGTTGCTTGTGGGGTATGCTCAGGCGTATCACGGAGTACATAGTTGTGGTCGTAGCCTCCCACCCTATCAAATAATGGATGGGAATTAGATTGCTCTGCCCTTTCTTTTATTGCTGTAGGTTTCGTGAAATCAAAGGGAGTATTGGCAACTTCGACCAGTTTTCCAGTTGGCAGCAAGGTGCTATCTGCGTCCGTGACTTTGTCAGCATCTATATGTAGCAATGTATTACCCACTTGCGGGTCGTTGCTCAACGTGAAGTAAGCATGCTGCGTGAAACTAAGCGGGGTTTCTTTGTCTGTGTTTGCGGTGATCACAAGAGATAACTCATTGTTTTGATCAAGGGAATAGCATGCCTCTACATTAACAGTACCGGGAAAGCCACCTTCCCCATCGGGACTAGTTAAGGTAAATGTTACAGCCACACTGTCTGTCGTCTCTTGGACGCTTGCCGCCCAAACTTTCTTATGAAACCCAGCTAGGCCGCCGTGTAGATTATGTTCACCGCCATTTTTATCTAAGGTGTACTCTGTTCCATTTAACGCAAACGAGCCATGTCCAATTCGGTTTGCGTAGCGTCCTACGATCGCACCGCGATAGCTCGGGTCATCTATATAGTCTTGTAGAGTCTCGAAAGTTTGGACACAACTTACCGATTCACCTTCTGCATTTGGGAAGTGAATTTCTTTAATAATTCCGCCGTAGTTAAGCAAAGTAACTGACATGCCGTTGTCGTTAGTTAACGTAAAGGCGTTTACGACTTCGCCTTCAACTTCACCAAATGCAGATACATTTATTTTCATAACAAAATTTTTACCTTAAGACGTGCTTAGTAAACTGACGCTTTCCAACCTACCACACATTTTTTATACATTAATGAATAATGCAATCTTTCAGAATGTCTAGGAGGTTATACGTTTTCCATTCTTTTTTACAGCGGTTTGATTAACAATCATAGAAGGTAAAACCACTTAGGTAATCTAACGCTCTTCATCTCTCTAATGCATCTCAGCCCCGTGAAAGACACCACAAGCTAAGCGTTAGAATTTTATCTTTTTTTGTAAATATAATGTACGCTATGGCAATCAGGTCAATCGACACTCCACGCAATAAAACGAAGTTTGAAAGAAAATGGCAACAATAAAAGATATCGCCCAAGCCGCTGGCGTTTCATTAGCGACCGTATCAAGAGTTATTAATAATGGTCCTAAAGTGGGCAATGATACTCGCAAGCGTGTCAAAAAAATCATGGAAGAAATGGGTTATCGTCCCAACGCTAATGCGCGGGCACTTGTAACCAAACGTAGCGCATCTTTAGGCGTTGTCATTGCTGAGCTCCACGACCCATTTTTCGCTATGTTAGCCCACGGGGTGGAATCCATTACCCGCAAGAATAACGTTCAAATTTTATTAAGTGCCGGCTCTATTGAAAAAGAGACTGAACTTCGCGCTATTGAAACACTGCTAGAGCATCGAGTAGAAGCCATGGTAGTGCACAGCAAAGCACTTGATGACGAGACCCTGATCGGTTTTGCAAACCAAGTTCCAGGCTTTGTATTAATTAACCGCTATATACCAGAGATAGCAAATCGTTGTGTATGGCTTGATAACGTAACCGGTGGTCGCCTTATGGCGGAATATGCCATCAACCAAGGCCATGAACATGTCGCGGTGATAAGCAGTCAGTATCGCATAGACGATCCTAATCATCGCCTCGAAGGGATTAGAAACGCAGTTAACAATGCGAATTTAAGCTTGCCTGAAAGCATGATTGAGTATGCTACGCCCGATCAGGAAGGTGGTGAACTGGCAATGCAAAACTTGCTTGCTACTGGTGCAAAATTCACTGCTGTTTTGGCTTATAACGATGCTATGGCATCTGGTGCTATGACCATGCTGCAGGACCATGGTATTTCAGTTCCAGAACAAGTTTCTGTGATGGGATACGATGATGTGCTGTTAGCAAAGTACTGTCGTCCTAAATTAACGACTCTGCGTTATCCAGTAGAAATGATGGCAGCAAAAGCGGCGGAACTTGCATTGAAGTATGCATCGGGAAGCAAACCAGAAGATGGGCTTACCTTTAAATATACTCCTACAGTAGTAAAACGAGATTCAATGGTTAGGGTTTAGCTGTTCGTTTTCCTTTCAAAAATTAATAGACCAAAAAAATACCCGCCTATGGCGGGTATTTTATTTAATCACTTACAAGCAAGTTTGATGGATGATTAATCGTAATTCGATGTATAGTTAAGCAACTGTGTTCTAAAAATTTCATGACATGAAACTATTGACAAAAATACCCGCTTGATCGTTTTGCCTCGAACTTTTATCCCCAAAGAGCAAAATTGCCTGATCCTGCACAGCTTTACGATCAAAAAAGATTAAGATCGAGCACAGTTGCTCTACAGCGCTTGATTTAACTGACATTTCGTGATCCGACCAGAAAGTGATGAAAAGATCGTGATCTGTTGTTCTATATGGCTATTAACAGACTTACCAACAAGGTTTTCCACTACTTATCCACAACGAGTAAGGTTTCTATTACTGAGTGAATCTTGCTAAAAACTGCTTGTACTCTTGTATGGCATAGTCACTTTTTAGCGTTGCGTTGTGCGTCGCACCAGGAATGACCGAAATATACTTTTCGCTACTTGATGCATCTTCTAATAGCTGCTGACTAATCGGGTAAGGCGTTATTTTGTCTTCCTCACCCACCACCAGCCATAGCGGTCCCTCATAGTGACGCAAGATTGGGGCTATTTGCATACTATGAACTTCATCGTGAAGCTTCATGTTTGTGAATGAATTAGAGAAGCCTGGCACCATGTTGGCAATTAAATCAGAGATATTATTGAAAGCGCCGTCTAATACTAAAGCGTCTATCTTTCTATTTGCAGCAACATAGCTTGCGAAATAGCTGCCTATACCTCGGCCGTGAACGATAGTGGGAATTGAGGCGTCAAACGCACTTGCTACATAGTCAAACTGGGTTAACGCATCTTGTTTAATAGCGTTAATACTTAAGTCCTTCGCTTTATCACTGGCTCCTACTCCCTGATAATCGAGCCACAATATATTAGCGGGCAACTTACCCAGTCTATGAATAACGCTGTTGTTTTCGCTTACAGGCATACGATTGTCTGCAAAGAAAACAATGTTAACAATAGGGTCAGGGTAAGAAACAGCAACACCTCTCAAAGTTAACCCAGCGTCATTTTTAACTTCAACACGGGTTATGCCCGCTGAGGTTTTGTCTTTTTGAATTGCCGCGTGTAGCTTCGTAGTATCAAGGGGCTTTTGCTGAGTGTCTTGATAAAAGAAGGCCGAAGGGGACACGTTAATTGCGCACCCAATAAGTGACACACTTGCAACTACACTAATTACCGCGTTTTTTAAGCTCATCATTAAAGAACTGTCCGTGTTGAATGGTTATGGCGAAATTTTTATTCAGGTTACATAGGTGTAATGGTTGTGTCGCTGATCAAAAACTCGCTCAGCAAAATCAACAGTCCCACACCTATGCTAAACAAGCTGTAACAGTTTGCAACAGTTGTTCTGTTTCTTAGCGATACAAACTTTCTTATACTAAAGACAATATTACTTGCATAATTTATCTGCATAAAACAAAAATAATTTAATGAAAAGTAGAACATTTTCCATGTCTTACGCTACATCACCAGCTCGACTTATTGTTGCCTGTTGTGTCCTACCCTTACTTATTGCCTGCGAGTCTACGCCACCCGAGCTTGACTCATCATTAATTCCTGCGTCGCAGAGAAAAGACTATCAGCTAACCATGTCTAAAGCGAAAGCTTGTCCAATCAACTTGGCAGAACTAATCGACATACGGTCGAGTAAAGACTTGCTCGTTGGAAGCAGTAATGTAACAGAAGACACGCTCTATTCACTGTTACAGCAAAGCTTAGAAGCGATGAATGTCAGCCCAGATATTGAAGCAGCCAACAGCGTGAAAGTAGTACTAAACCGCGCGTTTATAAAAACCTTAGGCAGTAATATGGTTGCCACCGTGGTGCTTAATGTTAAGTACAAACCTGACTATGCCGAAGAGTATTCACCCGCCACCACCTTCAGAGGGCAAAGCATGAATGTGAACGCCAGTGTCAGTGAAAAAGAGAGCAATCAGATTGCTATCGATGCAATGAAAACCGCCATTGATGATGCCACCAAACGTATAAAGTCTTCACTGTTACACAACTGCGGAAATGCGCTAAGCGAACTAGAGGCGGTATAAGCCTAAGAAACTATAAAGTGAACGCGATTGAGTGAGCGTAAGCCCTAAGCTCGAACTTTCAATCAGGGTAAGATTCAGTAGATAAGCCGCGTATTGTCGACCATAAAGCACGCCATGCCACCGTCAACCGCCGCTTTTCGTCCCATGTCGGTATCTTCAAACACCACACAATGCTGTGGTGCTACACCCATTAATTCTGCCGCACGCACAAAGGTTTCAGGGTGAGGTTTACCTTGAGTGACGTCATCGGCTGTAACCAGCGCAGATAATTGGGCTAGCAGGCCGTGTTCATTTAACACCATTTGCGCGTGCTGCCTATCTGAACCTGTCCCCACTGCAATGGGCATGCTTCCCTTATAATGGTTAAACACGTCCAGGGTATCTTGGATAAGCCTTGGGACATGGTCTAGCCCTTCAAACGCCTGTTTTTTATATAGAGCAACCTCTGCTGGATCGTGGCTTTTTCCATACTTTGCATTCATAAGATGTACGGTTTCAAAGGTAGGAACACCACCTAAACTGTATTGGTAGTCTCGGTCGAAGGGATAACCAAACGCATCGCACGTAAGCTGCCACGCATCAATATGCGCCCCCATTGAATCGACCAAGGTGCCATCCATATCAAAAATAATGGCTTTGTAGCTGCTTAGGTCAATCATGGTCTTCGCTTCCTTTTCAAAAATAGTGTGATGCTAACCTTTCATGGTTGCAATGAGATAAGCAACTATGCAGACAACACGTCTCGCGCTTTTACCGCATCAAAATCACGATCAACTTTCAGGTATACCGCGTTATTTTGACTGTTTAATGTCACTTCCAATACACCAGGCACTAACAGCAGCTCGGCTTCAATGCTGGAAACATTTGAACTATCAAAATCTCCATTCATCATCACACGCTTAACCCGGCTCACTTCTTTAACACCAAGAATAATAAAAAGCCAAAGCAGAGTGCTAGCGGCACCAATGCCATAAGCTAACTCTTGCGACCAAATATCGGTGACGAAACCAGAAATTACACCGCCCAAAAACGCACCGAAAAATTGAAAACTGGCGTAGAGGCCCATGGCCGTTCCTTTTTGTCCCGCAGGCGCAATGCTCGACACCAATGCAGGGAAATTCGCTTCCAAATAATTAAAGCCAGTAAAGAAAAGCACCACGGCAGCGGTAACCCACCACCAGCTATGGTCCTCTAAACTCAGCGCCAAAAACGCGCCGCCCATTAATACAACGCCGGTTACAAGGAGCGATTTAGGCGTACGGCCTCTTGCTACTCCCATCATTATAATTAGGCCTACAATTGACGCGCCTAAAACGGGTAAGTAAACCGTCCAGTGACTGTCTAGCGTCATATCAAAGTTCAGTAGCGTTACGGGCAGTTGAACAAACAACAGCGTTATCATCATGTGTAGAATCATCACGCTGATATTTAAACGCCATAACTGAGAAGAAAAAATTAAGCGCTTTAGCTGGTCTTTTTGTGGGAGTGTATCGCCACTGCTCAGCTGCACACCGTTTGGCACTACCCATTTAACCAGCGGCATGCAAAGAATGGCCAGAATACCAGTAATACCAAACACACCTGCAAGCCCGTAGCTGTTCGCAATGAGAGGTCCTAAAATAACGGCTAAATAGAATGAGAAGCCAATGGCTATGCCTATAATAGCTAACACTTTGGCTCGCTGACTTTCCCGGCTTACATCGGTAGCTAGCGCCATTATCGCACCTGCAATAGCCCCAGCGCCTTGAAGAATACGCCCAACAATCATCATGGCCATACTGTCGGCGTTTGCTGCTACAAAGCTTCCTAATGCAAATACAGCAAGCCCTAGCAAAATAACGGGTTTACGCCCCCATTTGTCAGACATCATACCCATAGGAATTTGCAGCGCAGCTTGGGTTAGGCCATATCCACCCACGGCAAGTCCTACCAACAGCGGCGAGTAATCTGGGTAGTCCATTGCGGCTACAGCCAACACGGGCATAACCATGAACAGCCCCATCATGCGTAATACGTAAACGGAGGCGAGTGCAAGCGCAGCGCGTAATTCCAAAGCGTTCAAAGCGTCTGTTTCCCTCAATATATAAAATCAAAAAAACATAAAAGCGCGCAGAGAACACCTGTTTCTGCTGCATTAAGAATAAGGTCGCGAAGTGTAGCATAATACAATTGGTATTTTCTTCTGCTCGCGAGGTAGATTTAGCCCACTCGCACTACCCTTTTTCTTAATAGGGGTTTAAAAGTGGGGATAAAATCACCACTTTGCAATGTCGATAAGAGAGATCTAATCGTAAGCTTATGTCCGTGAGGTGATCTGCTTACTCCGCTTACAGTATAACTTGAATGTCATATCACTTTACTTGACACCTATGGCATACTGATTCTTTTTCTCTCATTTAGGCTTCAATGGATAAAATCGAAATTCGCGGTGCTCGCACCCACAACTTGAAAAACATCGATTTAACACTGCCACGAGACAAACTGGTGGTGATAACCGGCCTTTCTGGCTCGGGTAAATCGTCTCTTGCATTCGACACGCTTTATGCAGAAGGCCAGCGTCGTTACGTTGAGTCTTTGTCTGCCTATGCTCGTCAGTTTCTATCTATGATGGAAAAACCAGATGTTGATCATATTGAGGGTTTATCACCAGCAATATCCATTGAGCAGAAATCAACATCGCACAACCCTCGTTCAACGGTGGGTACCATCACTGAAATATACGACTACCTGCGTTTAATGTTCGCGCGAGTGGGTACGCCACGCTGTCCAGACCACGATGTGCCGCTAGATGCACAAACGGTCAGCCAAATGGTCGATAAAGTGTTAGCGATGCCCGAGGGCAGTAAGTTAATGCTGCTAGCGCCTATTGTTAAAGAGCGTAAAGGCGAGCACGTTAAGACGCTGCAAAACCTATCTGCTCAAGGCTTTATTCGCGCGCGTATCGATGGTGAAGTGTGTGATCTATCCGATCCGCCGCCTCTCGATTTGCACAAGAAGCACACCATCGAAGTTGTGGTCGACCGCTTTAAAGTGCGCGACGATATGGCACTACGTTTGGCTGAATCATTCGAGACGGCGCTTAGCCTTGCTGGCGGCAACGCGGTTGTGGCTGATATGGACGATAAAGACGCAGAAGAAATTGTGTTTTCTGCTAATTTCGCCTGCCCACACTGTGGTTACAGCATCAGTGAATTAGAGCCGCGCCTGTTTTCATTTAACAACCCAGCGGGCGCCTGCCCTACCTGTGACGGCTTAGGCACAAGACAGTTCTTTGACCCCGCACGCGTAGTCGGCAATACCGAATTGAGTCTGTCTGGCGGCGCTATTCGCGGATGGGACAAGCGCAGCTATTACTATTTTCAAATGCTACAGGCAGTAGCAGACCATTATAAATTTAGCCTTACCGCGCCATTTGAAGAGCTCGATAAAAAGCACCAAGACATTGTGCTTTACGGGTCTAAAGGCAAGTCGCTGTCGTTTAAGTACATAAACGAGCGTGGCGACGTGATGGAGCGTAAGCATCCATTTGAGGGCATTATCCCTAATATGGAGCGTCGCTATCGCGAGACCGAGTCGAACTCAGTGCGTGAAGAGCTAGCAAAATATTTAAGCCAGCAGCACTGCAGTAGCTGTAACGGCACCCGTCTGCGTGTTGAAGCACGTAATGTATTTATACAAGACACCAACCTGCCAGCCATTGCTGACATGTCGATTGCCGATGCGTACGGCTTCTTCGAGACACTGAAACTTGAAGGTCAACGTGCTCAGATAGCCGAGAAGATTTTGAAAGAAATCATGGACCGCTTGCGCTTCTTGGTAAACGTAGGTCTTAACTATCTTTCTATGTCGCGCAGCGCCGATACCCTATCGGGCGGTGAAGCTCAGCGCATTCGACTGGCAAGTCAAATTGGCGCAGGCTTAGTGGGCGTTATGTACGTGCTGGATGAGCCCTCTATCGGTCTTCATCAACGGGATAACGAACGCTTACTTGGCACGCTTACGCACTTGCGCGACCTGGGTAACACCGTACTAGTTGTAGAACACGACGAAGATGCCATTCGCGAAGCCGATTACATTGTAGATATCGGCCCGGGGGCGGGTGTACATGGCGGTGAGATAATTGCCGAAGGTTCGCTGGAAGATATTAAGAACAGTGAACACTCACTTACTGGAAAATACTTATCTGGTAGAGAGAAGATTGATATTCCTGCAACACGCACACCGGTTAAAGACGACAAGTGGCTAGAGCTTTTAGGCGCTACCGGCAACAACTTGAAGTCTGTTGATTTACGTATACCTACCGGTGTAATGACCTGTGTGACGGGTGTATCGGGCTCGGGTAAATCAACGCTGATTAATGACACCTTCTACAAAATTGCGCAACGCGAGCTGAACAAGGCGACCACGTCTGAACCGGCACCGCATAAGTCGATGACAGGATTAGACCAGCTCGACAAAGTGGTCGATATTGACCAAAGCCCTATCGGCAGAACACCGCGCTCTAACCCAGCGACTTACGCTGGCATTTTCACTCCAATTCGTGAAATGTTCGCTGGCACACAAGAGTCGCGTTCACGGGGTTACAAACCTGGCCGCTTTAGCTTTAACGTGAAAGGCGGCCGCTGTGAGGCGTGTCAGGGTGACGGTGTAATTAAAGTGGAAATGCACTTTTTGCCAGACGTGTATGTGCCTTGTGACGTGTGTCAGGGCAAACGCTATAACCGTGAAACCCTTGAGATAAAGTACAAAGATAAGAACATTCACGAAGTGTTGGAAATGACGGTGGAAGATGCCCGTCAGTTCTTCGATGCTATTCCGGCTATTTCACGTAAATTGCAGACCCTCATGGACGTAGGCTTGTCATATATTCGACTAGGCCAAGCCGCCACTACGTTATCAGGTGGTGAAGCACAGCGCGTGAAATTGGCGAAAGAGTTGTCAAAAAGAGACACTGGGCAAACACTCTATATCTTGGATGAGCCAACCACCGGGTTGCATTTCCACGATATTAAACAGTTATTAGCCGTCCTTCACAGACTGCGCGATCACGGTAATACCGTTGTGGTTATTGAGCATAACCTAGATGTGATTAAAACCGCAGACTGGATTGTTGACCTTGGACCCGAAGGTGGATCCGGAGGTGGCCAGATTATTGCAGAGGGAACACCTGAGCATGTGGCACAACAAGAAGTTTCACATACAGGTCGATTCCTGAAACCCATGCTCACACAAGCTTGAGCCGGTAACGAGGTAAATCCGTTAGCGTAAAGCGCACTCGTTTTCTACTTTGCTGCTGTGTAATTTACACAGCAGCTTGTAAGAAGTGCGCGTTGACGTTTATTTACACGTTTTTCCATGCTGGTCAGAGCTTGTATTGGCAAATCATACGTTACGATGATTTTTGTGTATTTTTGCAGTAAGAATTGCTGGAGCGACAACTAATGAACCAAACGCCGCCATTAGCCTTAGTGAAAACATGGTATCACCTACTGTCATCATCAGAAGACAATGATGTGAAAGCACGCGCACAAGAAATGCTGTTAAAAGCCTTCGAGTCGCCTGAGGCCATCGCGATTTATCTAAAAGAACACAATATCCTTAAGCACTGATCAAAAAAGCCTTAGCGCAGTAAACGCTACTACGCTAAGGCTTAGTGTTTATTTATAATAAGATATTACGCGTGCTTCGCCGCTTGAATAGCTAATCCTTCGCACACCGAGTTGAAAGCGTCATTCTCTAATCGAGGTAAACCGGTAAGTAGGTTTTCATATAGCGCATCAACCACGATTGGCGATAAACTCATACCACCTGTGATCATCACCACTTCTGGCTTTTCACTGCTGTTTTCCAAGCATTCCACCACTAGCGCTTTCACTTTATCAAGCCAAGGTTTTAACGCCTTTTTAAGTGACTCTTGCGAAATCTCCACATCAAAATCATCTTCAATATAGTGTAGCGGCAAGGTGATATTCTGCTTACTCGACAGTAGTTCCTTGGCTAATCGAGCCGAGTTCACCACACGGGCAGACAACTTGTTCTCCTGAACAATAAGCAAGCGTTCTAATTGGGCTGGCTCTTTAATCACAGACATGGTTTGAGAAATATCTAACCCATAATCGTCAGAGAAAAAGCGGGTGAGTGCAGGAATGTTATCAACCGCGCACATATCAGAGAAGTACGTGGGTGGAACAGGAAGCCCGTTAATCATCTTAAGGCCCATTCCCATTTCTGGGGCAATAGCCTTTAGCACCAAGCTTTTGTCGCAATCCATGCCGCCTAATCGTCTGCCTGTTACCGACAGAACATCATCTTTGCGATCAAGCTGATTTGAACGCTCTGGGGAAAGCTTAATACAGCAAATATCCGTGGTCCCCCCACCAATATCGACAATCAGCGTAGTGGTATCCCTTGGTAGGGTTTGCTCAATTTTATACGCCGCTGCTATGGGTTCATCTAGGAAATTAACCCCTGTAAACCCGGCTTTCGTCGCCGCTTCAGTCATAATTTGAATGGCTTGCGCGTTCCCCTCTTCACCGCGGGTGCCGTGAAACTTAACAGGACGGCCAATAACTGCATTATTAACAGCCTTGCCTAGCTGTTGCTCTGCACACTGTTTAAAATAGGCCAGCTGCTTAGCAATAATACCGATGAATGCTTGTTTTTGGTCACCGTCTAGCGAGGCGCCTAAAAAGTTCTTAGGTGAATAAATTAGACGGCCTTTATCAGGCATTTTAAGAAAGCGTCTAAACCCTTCTTCACCAAACGCAAACTTACCGTGCTCTACCAACCGCAGCAAAGGGATTTCGTCTAGCGACATGGCATGCATCAATTGCGCAATAGCTTTACGCTGTAATGCAGGCTTGTTGTGCAAATCACCGCGCAGCGAGTCGATACGGTCGCTATACATCGCCTGTTCTTTTGGATCTTTTGCCGAATAATAGCCGTCCTTCGCCTTATCTATTTGCTCACTGATAACGCGCTGTAACTGCGCCACTTTCGCTTCAACCATGGCATCAGGAGGCGGCGGCAGTTCATCTTCAAAATAGATGAACACCGAAGAACGGATTTTATTGCCCTTCTTATCTAACGGGTCGAGTTTGATGTGCTGATGGGCCGTTCCATCAAAATACACAACCTCAGAATTTGATGTACCGTAGTCAATCCCAATCGCAGTCATAATATGTTCGCTCAAAAAGTTAGAAGCGGATTGTAAGTAAATACGAAAGTGCTTTCTAGCTTTGTATGTAATTGAGCTATATTGCTTTTAACAGAGCTATTGCAGCATTTAATTCTGAGTCACTGGCTGTATGCCCGTCCCAAGATACCGCCTGGGGCACAAAGTCCTCTCGATATGAGCCGTTCACATGGTAAAGACGTTCAAAACCCAGCTCTAAAGTTATGGTCGAATCAGGTAGTTGAAATTGATTTATCCCGCCAAGCAAATCAGCCATGGGTGTGCCGATTACCGCCTTTGCACCAATGGCATCAAAGCCAATAGCCATACCTTCTCCCATACTGCCGGTCCAATGACCAACGAGTACCACTACTGGCTTACTGTAATAAGGTAATGAAGGGGTAACATAGGCCAAGTGTAGCTCTGCTTCTTGGTAGGGTTTTCCCGCATTTTGAATTTTGTAACCTTGATATGCGGTTTTGGCATTTACAAAGTGCCCCAAGATAGGCTCAGCTACACCAGTGTTTCCCCCGCTCGGCGTATTACGCAGGTCAATCACTAACCCCTGTGTTGATTCAAGTGACTCAAGAGCTTCTTTGAACGCACGAACGGTTTCAGAATTACCTAGATTATTATTAAAGCGGATGTATCCGATTCCCTCTTTCTGCTTAACTATCAGAGGGGCTTTTGTTCGAAGTAGATTAATAGCATCGTAACTAGCTGCTAATTGCACGCGTTTGGCATCATCAAAATCAGACGCCACTTCAATGTGCCTCTCTTGATTGCGACGCCCACCTAAAGCCACATTAACCGCCCACGTTTTATGTGCGTCAGTAAGCGGTAGCGATGTGTTTCCAAAAACGCGTTGTATTGCGGCTTCTGTAGACTCGCCGTCAATACCTACAATCATGTCACCTAAGGCTAACTGGCTTTTGGCAGCAGCACTGCCCGCTTTAATACGTGTTATAACAAAGTCATCGCCTTGCTTTTCCACCCAAATATCAGACCCCGTTGGCGTGACGCTGTAGTCCGCTTCGTTTAGCGGTGATACGTTAAAATGCGGGTCGATAAAAAACTGCTTCACCACCTGCAATACGTCGACAAACTCCTCTTGCGTTGTCGCGTTTATTGCAAGGGGTTGGTAATACGCTTTTAAAGCTTCCCAGTCGGTAGGTGCCGTATCTAAGTATGCATAGTTATCTTCAACAGTTTGAACAAAGGCTTGCCAGCTTTCTTTCGTATTGAAACCCTGGCTTTGTGCGCAGCTGCTTAGCGGAAGAAGTAGTGACAACAATAAAATAATTCGATAAATCATAATGCTCCCTATTATGAATTGGAATGATGAGGAAATTGTTCATTTAAGCGCGTAAGAAGCGATTGTTTTTTTAGCGCCTGCTCCATGCTTTTGAGAGAGGCTTCAAGATTGACCTCTATCTCTTCCCAAAGGGCATCATATACGTCTTCAAATTCTTGCATTATCGTCACTATCTGCGCCGCATCGGCCTTTGCTTTAGGCGCAATATCGTACACGCGCTTTCGCGAGTCTCGTTCATCGGGCACAGAAACAAAAAAGCCGTCTGCAACACTTTGCTTCAACCGACTTTCAATAAGTTGACGTGAAAGACCAATGTGACTTGCTAACTCAGTTGACGAAAGAGGCCCTTGAGTATGAATCGCCAGTACCAGAGAAATACGATTTGCAGGCAGACTAATATTAAGCGCTTCAAATACCTCTTGACCTTGAGTTGCAATAAGCTCGCTAGCACGCAAAAGTATTGCGCCAAACTGAGGGCTTCTGATCATAAATAGGCACCTTGTGATTTTTTCTCAAACTCATTTATGCAAATATTTGCGCAAATATTTGCACAAATCAACTTATTTTTGAATGTGTATGTTTTGGTTAGGTGTTAAAAATGTTTTCCAACCGGATCAATTACTGTTTGATAAATGACTGAAATAGCTGCGGCATAATGCTAGAGTGAAAGCTAAATAAACAACGAACTCTACTAAAAAATATGAGCCATTCAGTACCATTAGTTACGTCATTCGACGTACGTTTTTGTGAAACAGATGCCTTACAGCATGTAAGTAACACTGCATTAGTCGCTTGGTTTGAAGCAGCCAGAGAGCCTATTTTCAGAATGTTTACCCCTGAACTAGACTTACAAAATTGGCCGCTAATTTTAGCCAGCTACAAAGTCGATTTTTTAGCTCAAATTTTTTATGGCAAACCTGTGACGGTTAAAACCTACATTAGCCGGCTAGGCAACAGTGCGTTCGACGTGTTTCAAGAGTTATGGCAAGACGATAAGCTGTGCTCAACAGGCATTACCACCATGGTGCATTTTGACTATAAAACACAGCGCTCTGCGCCTATACCGGATGAAGTGAAATCAGAACTACAGTCTCACTTTAAAGAAGTACCAACTCAGTAATAAAGCGCAGTACGAGGTCTCCATGAGCGATTTAATTGAAGTTATTGATGATGTGTTACCACCAGAGCTGTGCAAACAACTCATGGAACGCTTTGAAAGCAGCCCTAATTTATCTCAAGGCCGCACCGGTGGTGGCGTCGACTTAGATAAAAAGCGCAGCATGGATGTATCGATAAGTCGCAACCCGGAATTTAAAGACTTATTTCAACAAGTGATGCAGCACACTGGGCAGCAGCTGGTCTCCTACATTGAAAAGTACTATTTTGCGCTTGTTGGGCCCATTGGCTTAACCGTACGCCATCCCAAAACTGGCGAACCGGTGAAAGTAACAGGTGAAAATTTTGATGAAGTGGGTAAACCCAATTTGGCTAATTTGGTGAATTACCTGTTTCGGGTTGGCGATGTAAATGCACAGCGCTACACCGCGGGCAATGGTGGCTACCCATACTGGCATTCAGAAGTCTATCCACAGCTTCAACATAACGATGCGCTGCACCGCGTGTTGCTGTTTATGTACTACTTAAATGATGTGGAAGAAGGCGGCGAGACGGAATTTTATTATCAAAACCACGCGGTTAAGCCTAAAGCAGGCCGAATGGTGATTGCGCCAGCCTACTTTACTCACACGCATCGCGGCCAAATTCCAAAAAGTAACGACAAGTACATTTTAACGTCTTGGCTTCTGTTTAACCGCGCTGAACAGATTTATACGCAGGGCTAGCTTAACGATAACTTCGTGATGATGTGCTCTAGCTCGCTGTACTCATTTTTGTCGATAGGTAAGAAGGGTGCAGGTAAGCTAGGCGTTTCACAATAGCCCAAAATTTCTGCCGCGGCTGCAACCACACGCAAGCCGCCGCCATTGCGCGCAAACATGCTCCATATTCCGCTTAACGCTTGTGACTGAGCCTGTGCATCAACAGCATTACCAGACTGAGCGGCGTCGATTATGCGCATTACGGTTCGCGGGAATATCCCCCCTATAACAGAAAGCCAAAGGTCACAACCTTCACTCATTCCTGCTGCGCCAAAACTATCACCACTCACGCCTATAGCAATGTGTGCAGGCATTATCTCTCGTAATGATGCTAATCGACGAGCGCCTTCGCTACTGCTTACTTCAGAGGGTGGGATATCCTTGCTCGAACTATTATCCATTGAGCTCTTGGCAAACGGAGTACCGGGTATTTTAATCGCCCCGATATTCGGCAATTTGCCTATGCGGCGGTATAAATCTTCGCTGAAGGTAAAATTAGTCACACGAGGATTTTCGTAAACGCAGATAGGCACAGATACCTCGTGACTCACTGCCTCATAGAGGCCATACACTTCTTCTTCGTTAAGCACTTGATAGGAAACGGGTGCTAACAGCACAGCATTAACACCTGCTTGCTGCACAGCTTCAACGTTTTTTAGCACGTCATAGGTTCTCAGCGCCCCAACGCCTGCCATAACAGGAATGCCATTTGCGTGGTCGACGGCGAGCTTGGCTACGTCGTACTTTTCCCCTCGCGTTAGATAAGGATACAGCCCAGTAGAGCCTATCGCGCAAATTGAATCTACATTCGCCGAAGCCAAATTATCAACAAGCCCTTTAAATGCTTTGTAATCAATAGCTTCTTGTTTGAATGGAGTAATGGGAAACGCTGATAATCCTGTAAACACCTGATATCCTTTTTAAACGTTTTATGCTTAAAACCCTTCTACGGCTTCGCCTTTCAAACGGTAACCTACAGACGCGATGTCGCCTTTCCAACCGTCAGTCGACAGTTCGCCGGTTACCCAAATTGCATCGTAAATATTATCTATGCGCACACCTTCTTCAAATTTTACGTAAACAATTTGATTAGACGGCGGCGGTGGTACGTGAATACAGGCTCCGAAATATGGAACAAGTAAGAACTCAGTGGTTAGCTCTGCCGTACCTTCTAGCGGCACAACAAAACCCGGGATTTTCACCCGTTTACCATCAAAGGTATCGACAACGGGTGCGTCAGGCTGAAGCTGACTCATCTCGCCATTATGTTGAACTGAAGGTGGCGCGAGCTCATTAAAGCCCTCAGGCACTAGGTCTTCCCAGTATACTTCAGTAGGAGTTTCATCTGCCAAAGAGTTGAAAGTTACAACCATCATTATTACGGCAAACAATGAAGTCATGGATAATTTATGGTGGATCATACTGCTCTCTATCGTTGAGTATTTTGTTCGCTTTTTTGTATCGGCTTTTGCTTGTCGTTTTCAATCTTCACTTTTTAGCCACATACAAAAAGGGCTGGTATTACACCAGCCCTTTGTATCATCAATTTAAAGCAGCGTGAATTATTCTGCTTCGAAACGCGCGATGCTTGCGGTAATTTCTTCTTTTGCAGCGGCAGCGTCTGCCCAACCGTCAATCTTCACCCATTTGCCTTCTTCAAGATCTTTATAGTGCTCGAAGAAGTGCTCAATTTGCTTAAGAAGAAGCGGAGGTACGTCTGCAATTTCTTTAACGTCACGATAGATAGTAGAAAGCTTGTCTACTGGTACCGCTAGTACTTTTGCGTCTTTACCAGACTCGTCAGTCATGTTTAGTACGCCAACTGGACGACACTTAATGACAGAACCTGCAAGTAGTGGGAACGGAGTCATTACTAGAACGTCAACTGGGTCGCCATCTTCAGACAACGTGTTGTTCACGTAACCGTAGTTAGTTGGGTAGTGCATGCAAGTTGCCATGAAACGGTCAACAAATAGTGCACCTGTGTCTTTGTCTACTTCGTACTTCACCGGGTCAGCGTGTGCTGGAATTTCGATGATCACATTTACTTCGTCTGGTACGTTTTTACCAGCAGAAATAGCACTCAAGCTCATTCTTTGGTCCTTTCAATGATGTATAAGAAATTTTGGGTTAAGTATACGGTGACAGCAGCAAAATAAAAACGCTTTACGACCCATGTCGTACTAATCTCTTTATTTTTCGTTAAATTTTGCTGCTTTTTCGCTATTTCGCGTTGTCGTTGTAGCTCAAGCACATCTCAACTTCTTCTTTAGAGCCGATAATGCACGGTACACGTTGATGAATTTCTTCAGGCATAACTTCCAGAATTCGGCCAGTGCCTGTTTCTGCTTTTCCACCTGCTTGCTCCATTAAGAATGCCATCGGGTTAGCTTCGTAAAGCAAGCGTAATTTACCTGGCTTAGACGGGTCCCTGTTATCGAATGGATACATAAAGATGCCACCGCGACAAAGCAAACGATGAATATCACCCACCATTGCCGCTACCCAGCGCATATTAAAGTTTTTACCTCTAGGGCCATCTTTACCTGCTAGAAGGTCGGCAATGTATGCCTGCATTGCAGGTTCCCAATGACGCTGGTTCGACGCATTAATCGAAAACTCTGACGTTTGCTCAGGTACTTGAATATTAGGGTGAGTAAGCAGGAAACCACCGTGGGTTTTATCAAGCGTATAAATGTGCGTGCCGCGACCCGTCGTCAACGCCAGCATAGTAGACGGGCCATACAGCACATAGCCTGCAGCTACCATCTGCGTTCCAGGCTGTAAGAAAGCAGACGGATCATCTGGTTTCATCCACTGAGGCGCATGGGTAATAGAGAAAATAGTACCGATTAGGCTGTTAATTTCAGTGTTTGACGACCCATCTAGCGGGTCGAAGCTTACTAAGTAATTACCGTCTGGATTACACGGCACAACGTCATCTTCTTCTTCAGAAGAAATGGCTTTTACGTAGCCAGATTCCCTTAGCGTGTCTTTTAAAATGTGGTTAGAGATAACGTCGAGCTTTTTCTGTGTTTCGCCCTGTACGTTTTCTGAAAGGGTTGAACCGAGCACGCCAGCAAGTGCGCCTTGACTCACGCGGAAAGAAATTTCTTTACAGCCCGCTAGCAGTGTACGAATGAGTAAAATTAACTCAAGCGGTGCACCGTCTTGTTGCAATTGGGAATTTAAACGTTTCATTGAATGTAAGCCTTTTTTTCGTGTGTAGGGTGTTGTGCTACCAGTCGCTCAGCTTTCCTTACCGGCGTTTGTCTGAAGCACACACAGGTTTTAAACCTGTGGTTAGATTGTAACCGTGTTCTTGGGTAAGTGGAACACGCCCGTAAAATGTCATACACACACCATACCAGTTTGCACATCATAGATTCATAGGTGTTTAGCGTATTACAACGGCTTAAGGCATTTATTGAATGATTAAAATTGAATTATCTATAGGTCACGGGGTTCTGATACAGTACCCCAATAACATGATAATTCATTGAGAATGCGCTATGCATGTACATATTTTAGGCATTTGTGGAAGTTTTATGGGCGGCATCGCCGCTATTGCTAAATCACTCGGCCACAAAGTAACAGGGTCTGATAAAAACGTTTATCCGCCCATGAGCACCCAGCTTGAAGCATTAGGCATTGAGTTGACCGAAGGTTATTGCGAAAGCCAGTTTGATCCAGCGCCAGATATGGTAGTGATTGGTAACGCGATGTCGCGCGGTAACCCCGCCGTCGAATACGTGTTAAATAGAAATCTTCCTTATACCAGTGGCCCACAATGGTTGCTTGATAACTTACTAAAAGATCGTTGGGTCATTGGGTTATCAGGTACCCACGGTAAAACAACCACCAGCAGTATGGTCGCGTGGATTTTAGAACACGCTGGTCTTAACCCTGGTTATTTAATTGGCGGCGTTCCAGAGAACTTTGGCGTATCGGCTCGCGTGGGTGAAAGCCCCTTTTTTGTCATTGAAGCTGACGAATACGACAGCGCATTTTTCGATAAGCGTTCTAAGTTCGTACACTATCGTCCTAAAACCTTGGTAATTAACAACCTTGAGTTTGACCATGCAGATATTTTTGCTGACCTTGGGGCTATTCAAACCCAGTTCCACCATTTGGTTCGCATGGTGCCAGAAAACGGGCTTATTCTTACACCTAACAATACGCCCGCAATTGAGGATATGCTCAAGAGAGGTTGCTGGTCTTCTCGCCAATCGTTGGGCAAAGAGTGGCATGCAGAACTGTTAAAGAAAGACGGCAGTGAATTCAATGTATTACATAACGGCGTTATAGCTGGAACGGTAACCTGGGCTTTGGTTGGTCAACACAATGTGGACAATGCTTTAATGGCCATAGCTGCCGCCCACCATGCAGGTGTTACCTTACCTGATGCCATAGACGCCTTATCATTTTTTAAGAATGTTAAGCGTCGCATGGAAGTAAAGGGTGAAGTAAACAACATCACCCTTTATGACGACTTTGCACACCACCCTACTGCAATTGCGACTACACTTGATGGACTGCGCAAGAAAGTGGGTAATGCCCGTATTTTAGCTGTGCTAGAGCCGCGCTCTAACACGATGAAAATGGGCGTGCACAAAGATACGCTGGCAAACTCATGGCAGAAAGCCGATGAGGTTTACCTTTATGAACCTGAAGGCATGGACTGGTCGTTAGTCGATTCGGTAGCGCACAGCAACGCGCCTACGCACTGCTTCAGAGATGTAGAGAAGATCGTTCAAGGTGTTTGCAACGTAGCACAACCGGGCGATCATATTCTTGTAATGAGTAACGGCGGTTTTGAAGGCATTCATGGCCGAATACTCGACGCCCTAAAAATGAAGTCCAAATTGTAAATAGACAGAATAAAACGAAGTGTTACCCGATAGACAAGCGCATTACGCTTGTCATCTACAGAGGCTATACAATGAAACATGACAAGCAAGTCACGCTTGCTATCACAGGCGCATCTGGCGCGCCTTATGCGCTTACACTATTGAAATCGCTAGTTAACGCCGATTACCAAGTGTATGTATTAATCTCTTCCGCTGCCAAAGTGGTGTTTGCCACCGAAGAGAACGTCAAGATACCCGGGCGACCAGAAGACGCTGCCGCGTTTTTTACCGAGCATTGCAATGCAAAGCCAGACCAAATCAAGGTTTTCGGCAAAGAAGAGTGGTTTTCACCAGTAGCTTCAGGCTCAGCGGCCCCCGCAAAAATGGTGGTTTGCCCGTGTTCTACAGGTACGCTTTCGGCCATTAGTATTGGCGCAAGCGACAACCTGATTGAGCGCGCAGCTGATGTCGTTCTAAAAGAGCGTGGACAACTTATTTTGGTGCCTCGTGAAATGCCACTTTCTTCTATTCATCTAGAAAATATGCTCAAGCTTTCGCAAATGGGTGCTACTATTATGCCTGCAGCGCCTGGCTTTTATCACAATCCTAAAACTATCGATGACTTGGTAGATTTTGTGGTGGCGCGCATACTAGACCACCTAGGTATTGAGCAGTCTCTTGTCGCAAGATGGGGCTACCAGTCTTCCAAACATTCTGAGGATTAACCATGTTCGCGTTTGCAAACAGGATTTGCGCAGTTGCGCTGAGCACGCTATTTACATTGTGTATTTCATCACCCGCTTTCGGATGGGGGCAAACCGGTCACCGAGTGACTGGCGCTATTGCCGAGCAATATCTTAGCCCTCTTTCACAAGCTGCACTAATGGAGTTATTACCACACGGTTCGTTGGCTGAAGCCTCAACTCACGCTGACGAAATGCGTTCTGACCCCAGCGAATTTTGGCAGAAAACCGCTAGCCCTTGGCACTATGTATCTGTACCTGAAGGAAAGACCTACGAAGAAGTTGGCGCACCAAAGCAAGGTGATGCGGTTACCGCGTTAAAGCAGTTTACTGAAACGTTAAAAAGCGACACCGCCACCATTGAAGAAAAGCGTCTGGCCCTTCAGTTCATTGTGCATATTATTGGCGATCTCCATCAACCACTTCATGCCGGCAATGGTACTGATCGTGGTGGTAACGACGTAAAAGTGCGCTTCTTCTGGCAAGACTCTAACCTACACCGCGTGTGGGACTCGCAAATGCTAGATCAGCGCGACCTGTCGTACTCAGAGTGGACGTCTTGGTTAACAAAAGCTATTACGGCTAAGGATATTCGCAGTTGGGCCACCACCGACCCTATGGTGTGGATTGAAGAAAGCACCGCTATTCGCGATACCATTTATCCTGATGACGCAAACAATATGAGCTATGACTATTTATACAACCACCTGCCTACTGCAAAAAAGCGTTTGCAGATGGCCGGAATTCGCATTGCCATGTATTTGAACAACGTGTTTGACGAAGCAGAGCACTAGTCAAAAGTTGAGCTCGATTAGCATCTCGCAGTTAATCGAGCTGATACACTTCCAATCTTAGCGCTTCAAGAGCCTCTGTCGTACTACCTACATCCGCTGATTTCATAAAGTCTCTCAACAGTGTCATGGCAGGTTCTGCGAATTCGTGAGGCACGACCCTATCGAAATATGGACTTGTGCTTTCCGCCGTATTTAACTGCTTAGCGCCCATATCATTAAAGTAATTCGGAAAATGCTCACTTCCCGCCAAAGGAGAAAATCCCCCTGCGTGAAGATTAAATCGCGACTGGGCCTTGTGTGTAGCCATGAACGACAAAAATTGTCGCGCCGCTTTTTGCTTCGAAGAACTAGCCCGAATAAAAAACACATCCAAAGGAGCTAGCTCAATGGTTTCTTGACCGGGACTGAGCTCTGGGAAAGAAAATATCCTAATTTTTGACTCTGCACTTTCAGGAATACGAGAGCTTAGAAAATGTCCAATTAACGTAACACCTGCCAAGCCTCGGTATAGATAAGGCATGGGGTCATACCAGTCCATGTTCTCTCCCGTATCCATGAAATAGCCCTTATCAATGAGTACTTTCCACAGAAGAAAAACCTGTACGACTCGCTCATCTTTATATGAGACACGGCCTGATAACAGTTCGTGGTGAAAGGACTCTCCATAAAGCCGTAAACTAATGAATTCAAACCAGCTTGTTAATACCCACGGCGCATCATACCCAATGGCTATGGGCGTAATACCTTTCTCTTTTAAAGCCTGACAGAGGTGAAGAAATTCGTCCCACGTATTTGGTGCAGCAAGTCCCAGAGAATCAAAAAGCTCGGCATTATAAAAAAAGGACCACGGATAATGGGATACCGGAATAGCGTAGAAGCGGCCATTAAGGCTAACTTGAGAGGACACCGACACTCTAAACGCATCTGTTAGTCGCTGTGCTTGCCAAACGTCACTTATGTCGCTCACCCATCCACTGCGAACAAGGTCGAGCAGCCGCTCGTCGCCATACCAATAAAGTACGTCTGGCCCTTCACCCGTTTTAAGCCATTTGAGAACTTGCTGCTTATACTTATCGGTATGTACGCCCACCGCATTGAGCGTAATATCAGGCGCTATTTTGGCAAATTCTTGCTCAATGTCAGAGATTAAGTAACGTTCGTTAACGTTATCATTCAGCCATCCGACAGTAAGCGTCTCTGCCTTTGAGGGCAACGCCAACATAGCCAAAAAAACGGTAAGACAAAAAGGATATAACCCGTAAATTGCTCGCACCAAAAGCCCCTGCTTAAACTGAGTTTGCAGAACTTATCGGTTAATAAACGCCAGGTGCGCCCCTAAAATTACGCGCTATTTATGGCACTCAGTCCAGATCGAGAGGTTCAGGAGAGAGAATAACGCCCGTGCTATCAGCATACAAATGATCTTCTGGTAAAAACGTAACGCCACCAAAGTTAACGGGCACGTCTACCTCACCAATACTTTCACACTCAGCATTTACTGGAATGGCGGCTACCGCCAAAACACCGATATCTAATTCGGCAAGGCTATCAACTTCTCGCACGCTGCCGTATATCACAACCCCTTCCCAATCGTTATCGATTGCAACTTGAGCAGAGGATGCATCGAACAGTGCACGACGGCTAGAACCACCGCCATCAATAAGCAGTACTTTTCCAGCACCGGGCTGAGCAAGTACTCGGTCGATAAGGCCTCTGTCTTCAAAGCATTTAATTGTGGTAATTTCACCACCGAAAGAATACCGGCCACCAAAGCTCGCGAAAATTGGATCTACCACGTCTACGCTATCAGCAAACAAATCGCATAATTCAGATGTGTTGTATTCCATCGTTCTGCCTTACTAAAATTGAGAAGACTAAAATTAAGTGAAAACAAAGCGCTGCTTACGCTTCTAAAACTAGCATAGCATTAAATGTGGCAATGCAAACGTTTGATTTCACGCCTTTCGTCGAATTTTCTACTTTTTTCAAAACTCATCAAAACTTGCTCTCCCCTCCCCCAAATGAGCACATATTTTGCTTAGCTTTTTGTCTTTTACAGCCATTCCCAATATCTGTTCGCCAGGACAAAAGAAAAAGTAAAAGCGAAGCTCGCTGTCAAAAAAGTTTCTTTTTTTCGTCACCCACTGGTCACAGATGAACTTTAGCCTGTGCAGTAATTAACCGATAGGGGACAAGGCGATGTTGATTAAATCCTTGACCAAATACGATACTGACTTGTTTTATCGCCTGTACAAACTGACGCAAAAAAGAGACTGCAGAAGTATTATCTGGCTGTCGAAAACCGGCGATGGTTACCTGTACCTTGTTATCGGTGCGCTGCTTTGGGCATTTGAGCCTGAACACGGTGAGCTTTTCCTCTACACAGCGCTGATGGCTTATGCGCTGGAATTACCCATTTATGTGCTGCTTAAGAAAATGTTCAAGCGCCCTCGCCCTTGCGATTTTCTAATGAATTTAACAGCACATGTCACGCCTTCGGATAAATTCTCTCTTCCTTCAGGCCACACGGCAGCAGCCACATTGATGGCGAGCATAGTGGCTCATTATTATCCGTCGTTTGCGGTATTGGCTTACAGCTGGGCCGCGTTAATTGGTCTTTCACGTGTGTTACTGGGTGTTCATTACCCGTCAGACGTGATCGCAGGGACGCTTCTAGGCGTTACAATAGCAACGTTGAGCATTTCTATTCTGGGGTAGCATGAGATTACTGTATGGTGTGCAAGGCACCGGTAACGGACACATCGCCCGTGCGCGAATAATGGCTGCAGCTCTGGCACAGCGCGATGACATTAACGTTGACTTTGTGTTTACTGGTCGTCCCCCTGAGAAGTATTTCGACATGGAAATATTCGGAGAATACCGAACCTTTACTGGCCTGAGCTTTATCACCAAAGGAGGCCGGGTTGATAAATGGGCGACCGTTAAAGATGCAAATGTAAGCCAGTTTATAAAAGACGTGAAAGCCTTTGATACCAGCAACTACGATTTGCTAGTCAATGACTTTGAGCCCGTTACGGCGTGGGCAGCTAAACAGCAAGGTCTACCTTCTATTTCGATTAGCCATCAGGCTGCATTTGCCTACGACGTCCCTAAAAGTGGCAACACGATTTTCGACTCCTTGCTAATGAAAGTGTTTGCACCAACAGAGATTCAACTAGGTGTGCACTGGTATCACTTCAATCAACCGATTATTCCGCCATTCGTTGCAGAAAAGCCGATTGTGTCTTCGGGAAATGGTCACGTTCTGGTTTACTTACCTTTTGAAGATATTGAAGATGTTCAACAAATGTTGGAACCCCTAAGCGATCAGGTTTTCGAATGCTTTCACCCGAACATCGATGAAGCGAAAGAAGTGGGACATATTCATTGGCACCCTACATCTAAGAAGCACTTTCAAAAAGCCCTACAGCACGCCAGTGGCGTAATCGCCAATGGGGGGTTTGAGCTATCGAGTGAGGCACTTCAACTGGGCAAGAAGCTGCTTATAAAACCTTTACACGGCCAATTTGAGCAACTATCGAATGTGCTTACGTTAAATAAATTGGATTTATGCCAAACCCTGTTTCAACTTGATACCGACATTGTTGAAGAGTGGCTAGAAGCTCCTGACAACGAAGCAATTGACTTTCCAGACAACCCCAACATTCTTATCGATTGGCTTAAAAACAAAGACTTTTCTGATACGCAAAGCCTGTGCGATGCGCTTTGGAAAAACGTTCGATATGGCGATAAAACACAAGAACGATTATTGGCTCTTGCAATTTAACGCCGCAATGCGATGATAGCGGCATTTGTCGTATTCTTCGCGGGATTTTTCGTGCTTAAAAAGTCAGTTGTTTTCTTGCTAACACTCACAGCATTATGTGGCTGTGGTTACAAAGGGGCGCTCTACATTCCTGACGCGCCTGCACAAAACACGTCTGCTGAACCAGCGTCTTCTGAAAATGCAGAAACCGGCGCCGACTCTGACACCAATAACACTTCACCCGCAACTACTTCTGGAGAGCTGAACTAGTGGATTATTTCGCCTACAGCCAAGGTCAGCTTCATGCTGAACAAGTGGCTGTTTCTGATATTGCAGCCCAGCATGGAACGCCGGTTTACATCTATTCACGTGCAACATTAGAGCGTCACTGGCACGCATTTAATGATGCCATTGGTGAGCATCCTCACCTTGTGTGTTACGCGGTAAAAGCGAATTCGAACATCGGTGTATTAAGCGTTCTAGCCAAATTAGGTTCAGGCTTTGATATCGTTTCAGCAGGTGAACTCGCTCGCGTAATCGAGGCCGGTGGCGATGCAAGTAAGGTAGTATTTTCAGGCGTTGGTAAAAAGCATGATGAAATTCGCTATGCGCTAGAACAAGGCATCATGTGTTTCAACGTAGAATCAGAGCCAGAGCTTCATCGAATTAACCAGGTTGCGGGCGAAATGGGCGTGAAAGCCCCTATTTCACTGCGCATAAACCCGGATGTGGATGCCAAAACTCACCCTTATATTTCTACAGGCTTGAAGGCAAATAAATTCGGTATTGCTCGTGAGCGAGCGCTTGCTACCTATGAATTGGCCGCATCGCTACCTCATTTAAATGTTGTTGGTATGGACTGCCATATCGGCTCGCAGCTCACAGAAATCGGCCCATTTGTAGACGCCTTGGAGCGCTTGCTTCTGCTTATTGATGAATTAGCTGAACGCAACATTATCATTGAACATTTAGATGTGGGCGGTGGTCTTGGTGTTACTTATAACAACGAGCAACCACCTCATCCTAAAGCCTATGCACAAGCCATGGCTGAAAAAATGGTAGGCCGTGAAAACCTAAAGCTTATTCTTGAGCCAGGCCGCGCTATTGCAGCAAACGCCGGTATTTTAGTTACCGAAGTTGAATTCATTAAAGAAGGTGAAGAAAAAAGCTTCGCCATTGTCGACGCTGCAATGAACGACTTGTTACGCCCTGCACTTTACTCAGCATGGCAAAAAATTATTCCTGTAAAAGAAGAAACTACGGCAACACCACGTATTTACGATGTAGTAGGCCCTGTGTGTGAAACTGGTGACTTTATAGGAAAAGATCGTGAATTAGCCATTGAACCAACAGACTTACTTGCAGTTCGCAGCGCCGGTGCCTATGGTTTTGTTATGGCGTCAAACTACAACAGTCGCTGTCGTCCAGCCGAGATTATGGTAGACGGTGACAAAGCAATTGTGGTTCGTGAAAGAGAAAAACAAAAAGATCTCTGGCAAGGTGAGTACAAACTTCCGTAAACTAGAGACAAACTAACAAGATAGATGCGCGTTTAATGCAGGTTCAATTTTCTAAAATGCACGGTTTGGGTAACGATTTCATGGTTATTGATAACGTTACTCAGAACGTCTTTTTCTCTAAAGAAAAAATTCAGCAACTGGCTAACCGAAACTTCGGCATTGGCTTCGACCAGCTGTTGATGGTGGAACCGCCTTACGATCCTGAACAAGACTTCCACTATCGTATCTTCAACGCGGACGGTTCGGAAGTAGAGCAGTGTGGCAATGGCGCGCGCTGCTTCGCACGTTTTGTTAAGCAAAAAGGTCTCATTAATCGCAACAAAATTGTCGTAAGCACCAAAGCTGGAAAAATGGTGCTGTATCTTGAGAAAGATGGTCAGGTTACTGTGAACATGGGTAAACCTGAATTCGAACCTGCGAATATTCCACTTAAAGCCAATAAGCAAGAAAACACCTACATATTGCGAGTCGGCGAGAGCACGCTATTCATTGGATCGGCATCGATGGGTAACCCACATTGCGTGATGGAAGTCGACGACGTTGATACTGCTAATGTGGCCGAGATTGGTCCACTTGTTGAAAAGCACGAACGCTTCCCTGAAGGCGTAAACGTTGGCTTTATGCAAATAATCAATGAGTCACATATTAAACTTCGCGTATTTGAACGAGGTTCAGGTGAGACCTTGGCCTGTGGTAGCGGCGCTTGTGCAGCGGTTGCAATTGGCCAGGTTCAGGGTAAATTAGGAAAAGACGTGCGGGTGGACTTACCCGGAGGCAGTTTACGTATACGCTGGCCTGGCCCAGATAACGTGTTAAAAATGACAGGGCCTGCTGAGCACGTGTACGACGGACATATAAATCTATGAGCGAATTATCAGGGCAGTCTAACGCTACGCAATTGATTGAGCCATTTAACGACACAACGGAATTGTCGAGTGCCGATGTGCGCGCGTTCTTGTTACAAAACCCTGAGTTCTTTGCCGAGCACTCCGACCTTCTTGAAAAAATTAAGCTTCCCCACGAGCAGAAAGGCAGTGTTTCACTGGTAGAAATTCAAAGCGATCAGCTTCGAAAGAAAGTTAGGCAGCTTAATTTTAAACTCAATCAGCTGGTGAGCATCGCTAAACAAAACGAAAAAATATATCGCGTTTACACCGATTTAAACGTGCAGCTTCTGCGCTGTGAAAGTGTTGCCGAAGTTCAGTTTACTTTGGAAGATGTGCTTCAAGAGCGTTTACAATTGTCGTCGGCGGTCATTAAAAGCTTTAAAGGTCCCCACGCGATCCCCGAACTACAGCAACGTTTATTTACTGAAAAACGTTTTAAAAATACCAACTTTTTCTTTGGCAGATTATCTCAACACGAACGCCAGCTTCTTTTCGGAGAAAGCCCTGCGGAGTCTGTAGCGCTAATGCTGCTTGGTGACAACCGTGAACTCGGTATTTTAGGTATTAGCAGCAGTGACGCCAGCCACTTCACCCCAGATATGGACACCTTGTTACTTCAACAGCTTCAGCAAGTGCTTAATATTATCTTGCCTGAAATGATGGGATATTAGGTGTAGTGTCTACGGACGCATTGATAAGCGAACCTTGCCAGCAATGGCTAGATAAGTTTCTGCTACATCTACAGGTAGAACGTGGGTTATCTCTTCACACTATCAAAAATTATCAGCGCCAGCTTACCGAAGTTGCAAAGCTACTTGGGCTTTACGAGTGGTCGGGACTAACGCCAAGCGACATAAAGCGGGTAATGGCTGATGCAAAGATGTCAGGGCACAGCCCGCGCAGTATAGCATTGCGCCTATCGGCACTTAGAACCTTCTGCCAATATCTTATCGATCATCAGCAACTATTCAGCAACCCTGTAGAGGGTATTCAAGCTCCAAAACAAGGGAAGCCATTGCCTAAGCAACTAAGCGTAGATGAAATGCAGCAGCTTCTTAATGCCTCCCCCCGAAGCAGTGACGACGATGAGGGTATGCAATTACGTGATGTGGCTATGTTTGAGCTACTTTATGGCTGTGGACTGCGCTTGAGCGAACTGACTGGGCTTAATTTGGCCGACTGTCTAAAGGACGGTACCGTGAAGGTCATGGGTAAAGGAAGTAAACAGCGAATACTTCCGTTAGGCCGACACGCACAAAAAGCACTTAACGCGTGGTTAAAGGTACGCCCTGCCTACGCATCACCTTACGAAAGTGCGGTCTTTGTGAGTAAGCGCAAAACCCGCATATCCAATCGACAAGTCGCTAATCGCCTCGATAAAATGGCAAGCGAACAGTCGCTGTCACAAAAAGTAAGCCCTCACAAACTGCGCCATTCCTTTGCTACGCACGTATTAGAATCCAGCGGAGATTTGCGTGCGGTTCAAGAGCTATTAGGTCATGCTAACTTGTCAACAACACAAGTTTATACCCATCTGGATTTTCAGCATCTCGCTAAGGTTTATGACGCGGCTCACCCTCGCGCACACAAGAAATAACGCTACTAGAAGGTTTCCCCATGCAGTTTTTCAGGTCTATCAATAACGTCGAGGCTATGACCTTCGACCTTGATGACACCCTTTATAATAATGAACCTATTATTCGACGCGCAGAGCAAGCCCTTCAAGCGCATATTGCTGAACATCACCACCTGGCAGCTAAGCTAACATCACTTGATTGGCTACAGCTTAAACGTGCGGCTATCGCCAAAGACGCGCGATTGGCTTCTGATATGGGGCAGCTTCGTCGCGTTGTTTTAAGCGCTGCACTATCTGGCACGCCAGCAAACCAGTTATCAATAGTCCCCACAGAAGACACTGCATTACGTGCTGCTGTAGACAGCTGCTTTAATTGTTTTTATGACGCAAGAAGCGATTTTGCATTAGCCAGTAATGTTCACCACACCCTCGATAAACTTAGCCAGCATTTACCGCTCGTTGGTATTACTAACGGCAATGTAAACGCGCAAAAAGTAGGGTTAGACCGTTATTTCACGGCGATCTTGCACGCCAGTGTGGAACGGCCCATGAAGCCTGCTCAAAACATGTTTGATGAAGCGGCCTCACTGGTAAAGGTAACGCCGTCGCACATTTTACATGTGGGCGATAATATTATTAAAGACGTGTTCGGTGCCATTAATGCCGGCTATCAGTCGGCTTGGTTTGCATGTAATCGTCCAATGCAGTTGAAATTTGAACCCGTTTCAGTACTTCCACACGTTCAGCTTGATTCATTAGAAGAGCTTATTCAATTTGTCTAGGCGCTATTTATCTCGAAAATACAGACCTTTACTACTCATTCTTTTGCGAGATGTTAACCTTTGAGTAAGCCGCATTCTTAAAGGTCTAGAGAGCCGCACTTAGGGCGTATAGATTTTAACGCTCACTCGTTATACACTGAAAACTGGAGTCGTAGTTTTTGTGTCCTCATGGAAAAACCTGCTATCTCGAAGTCAAGGTCGCAACAAGCGTCCAAGGTAGATAAGCCAACCTCGAATGTTCATGAACATGCCGAGACAGGTCGCTCTTTTTGGCCGTTTAAGCCACTGTCTGGCTTGTATCAAGATGTATTTATTATCTTGTCTTGGATTGCCATATGGCAAATTGGACGCATTGTTGAATACACTGAACACGCCAGTGTTTGGTTTCCTGCGGCAGGCTACACCCTTGCATGCTTCTTAGTTTTAGGTTGGCGCGCGGTAGTGCCTATTATGGTGGCCGCCATTGCGATTACCGTCTGGAATGGTCATAACTACTTGCTGCCGTTAAGTAACGTAGAAATGATGTGGGGCGGCGTGTTATTCGGCGTTGCACATATGCTCCCTTACTATGCAGGAGCCAGTGTTCTCGGCCATCTATTGAGAAAGCCCGACGTCACCACACCCCAATTAATCGTCTCGTTCTTAATCATCGGCTGTATTTCGTCGTTAGTTGCTACGCAACTAGTCATTGGTTCACTTGTTCTCACTAATCAGATGTCAGCGGCGGATATTAAAGATGCGATGCTGCCCTTTTGGATAGGGGATATGGCTGGTGTTGTTGTGCTTGCACCTCTTTTTGCTGGCTTGTTAGTAAAAATAAGTGCGGCTTCTAAAATAGACCTCTTGGCATTTTCTAACTGCGCTTCATCCGATTTACACAGCTACTTTAAAAAAGTGGCAATCAATTTGGCCCTCATACTATTCGTCATGTTATTGGCAAAACTTACCCAGTCTCGTGACAGTGCATTTGCTATCTTTTTTCTCGCCATTACCCACATGTGGATAGCGTGTACTGAAAGTACAAAGCGCAATGTTATAAGCCTTGCAATAAGCAGCCTATGCATTGTTTTGCTGGTGCATATATTCGCCTTAATGGATTACGTCAAAGTGTATCAGTTTGCACTCAACGTTATTGCAGCCAACGCGTTGTTTGGTATAGCCATTCCTCAGTTACAAGCAGACAATGCTCTGCTCAAAGACCGTGTTTTTGTGGATACCTTAACCCAAGCTTATACGCGGGAGTATTTGGCCCAGCGCAGCGCACTAGAAATGGCTCAGAGCCGTGAATCTGGAAGCTCGCTTTATTTCGTTATGTTTGATTTAGATAAGTTTAAACGTATTAACGACGAATTAGGCCATGTAGACGGCGACAACGCATTGCGCCGATTAAGTCAGGTGACGAAGGATATTGTGCGTAAAGCTGATGTTTTTGCCCGTTTCGGCGGCGACGAATTTGTACTGCTTCTGCCTAATATCAGCGAGCAAAACGCCCTTAATTTGGTGGAAAAGGTACGTGAAGGTATAAACGCAATCGTTATTTCAGAAGTGTCATTGTCATCGAGCTTCGGCGTCACTCTTATGCAGCAAAGCGATACACTCGAGACGCTCATTCAGCGCGCCGATCGGGCACTCTACGCATCAAAAGAAAAAGGCGGCAACACAATAACCCTCAAATAATGGGGTCAGAGTACATTTAATCGCTCAAATACGCTGAAGACAAAAATGTACTCTGACCCCATTATTACGAAAGCAGAAATGTACTCTGACCCCAATTTTATACGTGGGAGTTATCTTCTAGTACGTTTTGGCGCATGGATTCACATGGGCTTTGACAAACCGGTCTCCCAACCACTTTAGCTGGAACACCCACCACAGTAACGTGAGCTGGAACACTATTGAGTACAACGCTACCAGCGCCTACTTTTGAGCCTTCACCTATCTCAATATTTCCAAGGATCTTGGCGCCAGCGCCAATTAACACGCCTTGGCGAATTTTAGGGTGGCGGTCGCCCGACTCGTTACCGGTACCACCTAATGTAACGCTCTGCAAAATAGATACGTTGTCTTCAACCACTGCAGTTTCGCCCACTACAATGCCAGTTGCATGGTCAAACATGACGCCTTTACCTATACGCGCAGCAGGGTGGATATCTACACCAAAGCTTGCCGAGTTGCGGCTTTGTAAGAATAAAGCAAGCTGATGACGCCCATGAACCCAAAGGTAATGCGCCATGCGGTGTACTTGCACAGCATGAAAACCTTTAAAGTGAAGTAAGGGAGTAAGGTAATCGTTGACCGCCGCATCCCGCGCCTTAATCGCTAGAATGTCAGCAATAGCCGCTTCGCTGATGCCTGGCTCAAGTAAGTAAGCTTCATCGAAAACTTCGCGAATGGCGAGCGCAGGCATGACGTCGTCTGCCATTTTGTTCGACAGAATAAAACTAAGCGACGATTCAAAGTTGTGATGTGCAAGAACACTGGCATGCACATAGCTAGACAGCAAAGGCTCTTTTTCAGCAACAACTTGCGCTTCTTGTTTTAGCGTAGACCAAAAATCGATGGGCGTTGTAAGTGCGGTCATGAGCATGTCCCGTTATATAAAAATGCTGTGTTCTATCAGAAAATTGGGTAAGCGATCTAAACTTGTTCCTTGCTGGGCATATCTATGCTGACAAAAGGGAACGCGTAAAAGTTTACCTGAGTTTGATGTGATGCAATACCGATGTGATACCGACCAAGCGCATAATTCGATCAATTTATCGAATTAATTCGTTATAGCTAATAACCGTATCGTACATGTACACATCGTTAAAGCACTCTGCTCTCTCGCTGCGTCTAACTGAGTGCTTCCATTAATTTAATAGAACGTTCAGAGCGCTCGTATCTTTCATTAAATAATACTTAAAATCATGATTGCACACGAACGTATAATGCCGTTGAAATTTATCTTCACTGGGAAAAACTGGACTGTATAAATTAACAGGCAGGTGGCATAATAGCGCGCTGCTGAATGTATAACACTATCAACTAACAGGTACCACACTATGGATGTATTTCGACTGCTAGACGAGCTAAACGACAAACAGCGTGAAGCAGTAGCAGCCCCACTATCTAACGCCCTAGTTTTGGCTGGCGCGGGCAGTGGTAAAACCCGCGTATTAGTGCATCGCATTGCGTGGTTAATGGAAGTCGAAAACATCGCCCCTTTTTCTATTTTGGCAGTGACCTTTACCAATAAAGCAGCCAAAGAAATGCGCGGCCGAATAGAGTCGTTGATGGGTCGCAGCCTGCACAATATGTGGATTGGTACCTTCCACGGGCTTGCACACCGCCTGTTACGCGCGCATCATGCAGAAGCCAACTTGCCTGAGAATTTTCAGATAATTGATTCGGATGATCAGTATCGACTTATTCGCCGCATTCTGAAGGCCATGAACCTAGACGAAAAGCATTGGGCGCCTCGTCAAATTCAGTGGTACATAAATGGCAACAAAGACGAAGGCTTGCGCCCTCAGCACATTGAAACCCACGGCGATCATATTCAAAAGACCATGCGCGAAGTCTATGCGGCATATCAAGACGCTTGTGACCGTTCAGGCTTGGTAGATTTTGCTGAACTGTTGCTACGCGCACATGAATTATGGGCTAAAAACCCAGAAGTATTAGCCCACTATCAACGTCGTTTCCGTGCAGTGTTAGTAGACGAATTCCAAGATACCAACAATATCCAATACGCATGGCTTCGTATGCTGTGTAGTGGTGGTAATAATAACATTATGATTGTTGGCGACGACGATCAGTCTATTTACGGCTGGCGCGGCGCGAACGTAGATAATATTCAGCACTTCCTGAAAGACTTCAACGAGCCTACTACTATTCGCCTTGAGCAGAATTACCGCTCTACAGGAAACATTCTTAAAGCGGCGAACACGGTTATCGACAACAATACGGGCCGTTTAGGGAAAGAACTTTGGACGGAAGACGCGCAAGGCGAGCTGATTTCTGTATATGCGGGTTTCAACGAGCTAGATGAAGCGCGCTTTATTGTTTCGAAAATCAAAGATTGGCTTAATCAAGGCAACGCCCTTACTGATACCGCTATTCTTTATCGAAACAACGCCCAGTCTCGAGTACTGGAAGAAGCCTTGCTGCACGAAGGGCTGGCGTATCGCATATACGGCGGTCTGCGCTTCTTCGAACGCCAAGAGATTAAAGACGCCCTTGGCTATATGCGTATGGTGAGCCACCCGCACGACGATGCAGCTTTCGAGCGTGTAGTAAACACCCCAAGTCGCGGTATTGGTGAGAAAACCTTATCGCAAGTGCGCGACACCGCGCGAATGCACAACTGTTCAATGTGGCAGGCGTGTCAGTTGCTCATTAATGAAGGTGGCTTTAAAGGCCGCGCGCTAAATGCTATGCAAAGCTTCGTGTTGCTAATTACTGAGCTAGAGCAATCCACGTTAGATGAGCCCCTTGACCAACAAGCCGATAAGGCTATTCGCCAGTCTGGTCTGTACGCCATGTACCAAGCAGAGCGCGGAGAAAAGGCCCAAGCACGTCTAGAAAACTTAGAAGAATTGGTTACTGCATGTAAAACTTTTATCGTGCCTGAAGAAGCCGAAGAAATGTCGCCTCTGGCAGCCTTTCTAGCTCATGCGTCGCTGGAAGCAGGTGAAACCCAGGCGGATAAAGACCAGGATGCCGTGCAAATGATGACCATTCACACCGCTAAAGGCCTTGAATTTCCACTGGTATTCTTAGCAGGTGTAGAAGAAGGCATGTTCCCTAGCCAAATGACTAACGACGAGCCAGGTCGAATGGAAGAGGAACGCAGACTTTGCTATGTTGGTATGACCAGAGCAATGCAAAAGTTGTATATTACTTATGCAGAAAGTCGTCGACTCTATGGCCAAGATAAGTATCATACTGCTTCTCGATTTATTCGCGAAATGCCAGCAGACTGCGTTGAAGAGGTTAGACTGAAATCGACTATTTCGCGGCCCGTGCACAACCGCTTTAGCCAAGCGACGTCGCACGCCAGTTTTGAAGAAACGGGCTTTAGTTTAGGTGAGCGAGTTGTACACCGTAAATTTGGCGAAGGGATCGTACTTAACTACGAAGGGAGTGGTGAGCACGGTCGAGTTCAAGTAAACTTCGACGAATTTGGCAGCAAATGGCTGGTACTTGCTTACGCAAAGCTGGAGAAAGCGTAACATTATTAATAGGCAAGGTAGCCTAAACCTAAGTTGAAATGTATGCAGCAACACGTGCTGATCATCGAAAATGGTGAAGGCAACCTTGAACTTATAGCGAAATTAGTACGCCGGGCTGGTCTTACCCCCGTTGGCGCAACGTCGCTGACAGAAGGCAAAGCACGGTTTTCGCAAAATATGCCGGAAACCTTTCTGTGTGCTATTGTTGCATACTCGCTTCCCGATGCACCAAAAGGCGAAGCCATCGACTTTACTGTTGAGTCTTTCATTCCCACCATTGCTACAACAGAAAGTTTAGATAGCGCTATTCGCGATAAAGTCCTAGAACGTGACGTTGTCGATTACATTCCCAAAGAAAATTCGCAGAACTACGACTACCTCAATCGTCTTATTAGCCGATTAGAAAAAAACAAGTCTACTGGTGTCGTCGTGGTAAGCACTAATCGGGTGTTGCGCTCAAAAACCGTTTCATTACTTCAGCGCCATAATTTTATTGCGTTTGAATGCCTAACGGCTACAGACGCTATGCAATGCTTGTCTGAACACAAAAACGTACGTCTTGTTATCACTGACAACACGTTGCCTGATATGACAGGCACGCACTTTGTCGCCAGTTTAAGAAAAGCCTTTTCGAAAGAGCAGCTGGCAATTATGGGCGTTGCTGGAGGCAAAGGCATGTTAATGTCTGCGCACTTTATTAAAAGTGGTGCAAATGACTTCTTGCGAGTGCCCTACTGTCATGAAGAGTTCTTGTGTCGCGTGATGCAGAACGTGGAATATATTGAGAGCGTTGAAGAAATTCGTCGTGTGGCCAACACCGACTATTTAACAGGTTTGCCTAACAGGCGCCACTTCTTCTACATGGTTACTGTACAACACCAAAACCTGTCTGAGGATCACGCTCTCGCCCTTATTGACCTAGACTTTTTCAAATCGATAAACGATACCCATGGCCATGACGCAGGTGACATTGTGCTAAAAGCCATGGCGGCCCTTATTGAGTTTTATTTTCCGGACGAAATTATCTCCCGCTTTGGTGGCGAAGAGTTTTGTATATACATGCCGTCAACACCACTAAAAGAAGCCTGTGAGCGTCTAGACGACTTCAGAAAAGTGGTGGAAGCGGAAATTATTCAACTGCCTAAAAGCGACATTAAAGTGACCTGCAGTATTGGGGTAAGTGGCGCCCACACTCAGCGCGTAGATAAGCTACTAAGCCTTGCCGACAAGCAGCTTTACGCCGCCAAAAATAGTGGGCGTAACCAAGTGAAGTGCGAACCACCAGATGTTCCTCAGCAAGAGCAAGCTTCACTGCTTTAGCTTTTCACTCAATCAACTGCCGCTTAGCTGTCCGACGTTTAATTAAAGACTGGTGCGCAAAAGCCCCTACTCCACCGCTAGCTTTCGCGCTTTACGCTGACTGCGGTAATTAACTAGCGAATCTGCACTAAACAAGATAAGCGCAAACCACACAAAGCCGAAGGTCACCAAGCGCGACTCTTCAAGCGGTTCGCCGTACAGGTAAACCGCCAGAATGAACATAAGCGTTGGGCCAATGTACTGAAAAAAGCCCAGCGTTGAATACATTATGCGCCTTGCTGCAGCGGTAAAACAAAGTAGTGGCGCGGTAGTTACAATGCCAGCCGCTAAAATAAGGGTATTTAGCGTGGCGTCGTTATTAAATAAGTTACTGTACTCAGAGCCAAAGAAGACCCAGTAAATAATAGCGAATGGCGAGAGCATTAAAGTTTCAATGAATAGGCCGGGTAGCGAGTCTACAGCCACTTGCTTGCGCAATAAGCCATACACACTAAAACTTCCCGCAAGCACCAGGGCAATCCACGGCACGTGGCCATAAGAGAAAATAAGAATAGCCACGCCAATAACGGCAAGCCCAACGGCTACACGCTGTAAGTTACGCAACCTTTCACCTAAGAAAAGTCGCCCTAAAAATACGTTGATAAGAGGGTTGATGTAATAGCCAAGGCTTGCATCAAGAATATGGTCGTTATTAATTGCCCAAATAAACAAGAGCCAATTCGCCCCGAGTAACAACCCTGCAACGAATAAAATCTGCATAACGCGCTTATTGCGAAAGGCGGCGCCCACTTTGGGCCACTGCTTTAGCGCGGCTATAAGCCCAACCAAAAGCACCACAGACCAAATTACCCTGTGCATCAGGATTTCAGCTGCCGGCAATACCATCAACTGTTTGAAATAAACAGGTGCGACACCCCACATGCTATATGCGGCAATTGCACAAATAACGCCGACTTGAGCGGCACTGGCTTGCTTAGACAAGACTGACTCCAACGAAATTCGGGGGAAGAAGGCGCGTATTGTTTATCAGGTTAGGTGAATTCACAACCCTTAACGCTTTCCAATGCGGCAAAGGACGTGTAACAAGCGGCATAATTAATGAAACGCAATTAACAAAAAATGAAAAAGCCCCACTAAATGTGCTCATTCAATGGGGCCTAAGATGCGTTCGTCATGAAAAAACAGGACAAGGTTTATCGCGGGAATGGTGCTACAGCAGAAACAGTGTGCCCAAACCTAAGAAGGCTACAAAGCCTACAATGTCGGTTACGGTAGTCAAAATGACCGACCCCGACAGTGCTGGGTCTATTTTCAGCTTGTCCAATATTACAGGTACAAACACGCCTGCAAGTGCGGCGGCTACAATGTTGAACAGTATGGCCAAACAGATAACCAACCCTAACATGGCATCGGTAAACCAGAAATAAGCAACAACGCCAATTACCAAGGCCCAAATCACGCCATTAACGCCGCCTACTTTAAGCTCTTTCACCATCAGCGCCCGTAAGTTGGCAGGCGTGACCTGCCCCAACGCCAAGCCGCGTACAATCAGGGTTAGCGTTTGACTACCTGCAATGCCTCCCATACTTGCCACTACCGGCATCAGTACCGCAAGGGCAACCACTTGTTGAAGGGTGCCTTCGAACAATCCAATAAACCACGAGGCTAAAAATGCGGTAAGCAAGTTAATGCCAAGCCAAAGGGCACGATTTTTCGCACTTTTGGCCACAGGCGAGAATAAATCTTCGTCCTCATCCATACCCGCCGAAGCCATCACTTGGCGTTCGTAAAACTCGTTGACCAACTCACTTGCAGAGGTCACATCTAATCGGCCGAGAAGCTTGTTGTTTTCGTCAACTACCGGCAGCGACGCAAGCCCAGAACGTTGAACAAGTAGCGACGCATTCATAGTGTCGTCCGCCCCTTGAATGGTCGTCACACTTTCTTCCGACAAGTCGAATAGCGACACGTGATCTTGCGCATTGAAGAGGTGGCTAATTTTAACTAGCGCGGAAAATTGACCTGAGCGGTTCACCAAAAAAATGCTGTCACAATGCTGAGGTATGTCACGTCTTAATAAGCGTAGCCCTTCGCGCACTTTCGCGTTCGAAGGTAACACTAACTGCTCGTGGTTAACCCAGTGCCCTATTTGGTTATCGGGGAATTGTGTCGCTTCTCTGAAGTACTTACGCTCTTTAGAATCAAGTGATTCATAGGCCATATCGACAAGCCGTTTTGGCAATGAATCGAGTAGTTCCAGTAAATCTTCTGCGTCAATATCAGCAAAAATAGATGCCCATTCGTCGTGCGGCGTATTGTCGATAAGAATTTCACGGGGGTCGCTACGCATCTCAACCAATACGTCGAGCTTACGGTCGCGAGGAATGCCTTCCCATACCGCCAAACGTTTTTCTACGGGCAACGATTCTAACAGTGATGCGATGTATACCTCGTCCTGCCCCGCAAGGGTGGCTAACAAGGTCGCCGGATCGTCACCCATACTTTCGGTAACAATCTCTTCAATTAAATCTGGTAATGGCTCTGCCATGCTACACCTCCCGTTAATACCGCTCACTTCCTTTACACAACGTAACAACAGGCATTGTGGGATGATGCAAACCTATTAAGACACTGCTATCCCAGCATATATGTTCCCGTGCCAAAGGCTATATGATCGCCTTTTTCATTGTGCAATTCCATTCTACAAACCACTAATTTACTGCCCTTGCGTATAATCGTGGCTGTCGCAACAAAGCGCACGCATCTTCCCGGCCTTAAGTAGTCAACGCGCATATCGACCGTGCCCATGGTGGGCAATCTAACTTGAAGGTCCGCAAGGTGTTCACGTGCGGTTTGTTTGATGGTTTCTACAATTGAAACTAAACCACCGATGGTGTCTAGCATAGTCGCTGTTACACCGCCGTGTAGGATTTTTTGCATTGGATTGCCGGTCAGCGCTGGTTGCCAATCAAGGTGCAGGGAGATCTGTGTATCCAGCCCCTCTCCTTCAGTAACAAATTCCAAGCCCAGCAACTGGTTAAACGGCATAGTATCACGAAAAAGCGCAATTACATGTTTAATCATTAGTTCATGGTTTAGTGTTTCGCTGCCCTTAGCTTCGTCTTTATTAGTCGTTTTGTTATCCACTCGCTTTCCTTGATGAATTGATATTTGTAATGTGCTTATAAGCAACATTACTACCGAACGTAAGTTTGACGGAAATTCATCCAACCAATGATATTGAATCAAAATAAATTATAAGAGCTGCTGCCCCTCTGATCAGGACTATCGCTGAATTTTAGTCTAGTTTTTTAAATTGCCCCGTGAAGACGTCGCCAAAAACGCGTAAAATCCAGCGCCATGACAACTGCAATAGCTCCATCAGAATTAGCGCCAGAAACGCAACGTGTAAAAACACCAGAAACCGTCTTAAAAGATGTATTTGGTTACGATGCTTTTCGCGACGGTCAAGGCGAAGTCATTCACCAAGTATGTGAAGGTAAAGACGCACTTGTTTTGCTTCCAACAGGTGGTGGCAAGTCGCTGTGCTATCAAATTCCTGCGTTAGTGCGCCAGGGCACCGCTATTGTTGTGTCACCACTTATATCGCTTATGCAGGACCAAGTAGAACAGCTTAAAGCGCTGGGCGTAAAAGCTGCCTATCTCAATTCAACGCTAGAAACAGACGAACAAGCACGCATAAATGACGCACTTCAAGCAGGAAAGCTCGACTTGCTCTACGTGTCGCCTGAGCGTTTAATGCAGTACTATTTTCAGCAGTCGCTTGCGCACGCCGACATTGCCTTATTTGCCATTGATGAAGCGCACTGCGTTTCCCATTGGGGGCACGATTTCAGGCAGGATTATCGCGCTCTGGGGCAAATAAAATCCCGCTTCCCCTCTATTCCTGTTATTGGACTCACAGCGACTGCAGATTCGGCCACCCAAGCAGACATACTGACGCAGCTAAACCTTAACGACCCGCTGGTTTATAAAGGCAGCTTCGACAGACCCAATATTCGCTACCGCGTAATGAGCAAGTACAAAGCCTTTGATCAAGTTGTTGCTTACGTAAAACAGCAAGAAGGTAGCGGCATTATTTACTGTAACAGTCGCGCTAAAGTCGACGACCTGCACGCTAAATTATTCAGACAAGGTTTTCGCTGCGCGGCCTATCACGCGGGTATGGACAACGACGAGCGAGAGCTGGTACAACGCCAGTTCCTTAACGATAAAATTGATATTGTGGTGGCCACCGTTGCCTTTGGCATGGGTATCAACAAATCGAACGTGCGTTACGTGGTTCACCACGACGTTCCGCGCAGTGTTGAAAGCTATTATCAGGAAACCGGCCGAGCGGGACGAGACGGCTTGGAGTCAGAAGCTTTATTGTTGTTTGATGAAAAAGACGCAGCCCGCGTAAAACAGTGGATAGAGCAAGGGGAAATAGCCGAGCGCAACCAAATAGAGTTACAAAAATTTGCGGCTATGGAAGCTTTTTCAGAAGCGCAAACCTGTCGTAGACAAGTACTCCTGAATTACTTTTCGCAGTTCAGCGACAGCGCCTGTGGCAACTGCGACATTTGCCTAGACCCCCCTAAGATGATCGACGGTTTGGTGATTGCACAAAAAGTACTGTCGTGTGTACTTCGGCTCTCACAGCAAGCCTCTAGCCAGTATGTCATTGATGTTTTGCGAGGCAAGCAGCTTAGGCGCCTTCAGGAAGCAGGCCACCACCAGCTTTCCACGTACGGCATAGGTAAAGATAAATCGGATAGCTACTGGCACAACATTATCAACCAGCTTGTTCATAAAGGCCTTATACGCGTTGATATTACCGCCCATGCCGCATTGCGCTTAACCGAGGCCGCTCGGCCTGTGTTAAAAGGTGAAGTAGCGGTTCAGCTTGCCGTTCCGCGACTTGAATTTAAGCCCGACAAGAAAAAAGCAAAACAAGCGCCTGCTAACTACGACCGAACGTTGTTCACCCGTCTTAAGCACTTACGCAAAGTGTTGGCCGAAGAAAATGAAGTGCCGCCGTATGTGGTATTTAGTGACGCCACCTTAGTGGATATGGCGTGTAAACTCCCCACTACGCGCAACACCTTGCTTGATGTAAGCGGCGTAGGCCAAACCAAACTCGAACGCTATGGTGAGGCTTTTATCCAGCTTATTGATGATTACATAAATCGAGAGCACTGAGGGCTTGCAGGCCAACTAGATTCTGTTTTCCAGCTGGCCGCAGTTTGCACAAAGAAAAAGTGCACGCAGTAGAGATAAACACACTAGGCGTAAGCGTATTCTCCCCCTTTCTCAAGCGCCGCTTTGTAGGCTTCTCTGGCATGAACTCGTTTTACGTAACCTTGAATGGCAGTAAAGTCCTTCGCACGCCCGCTGGCTACCAACGACTCTAACGGAAATATCATTTGAACATCAGCGCCACTAGGCGCGTCACCCGCAAACCAAGTATTTTTCGCTAAGTAAGATTCCACATAGCGTAAGCTCTGCGCTAAATTAGGGCCATAATAGGCATTTAAAATACCGTCTATCAGTTTGTTAGTAATTGGCTTAATAAAGAAAGGCTTCGAACCTTTTTGACGCGCTTTCTCCAGCACTAAGTTTGCCACTAGTGGCGGCATTAGCGAACCTTCAGCGAAATGCAGCCAAAACCAATACTGTTGAAGTGCCTCTGGGTCTTGAGGTACAGAAAATGCGTCTGTAGCGTGGTGGCGAACAAGGTATTCCACAATAGCACCAGACTCGGCAATAGCACCGTGCGGCGTAGTAAGCACCGGAGAGCGTCCCAGCGGATGAACAGCGCGCAATGAATCCGGCGCTAGGTTTGTTTTACTGTCTCGTTGATAGAATTCTATTTTGTACTCTACGCCTAGCTCTTCAAGAAGCCACAAAATTCGCTGCGAGCGAGAGTTATTTAAATGGTGAAGTGTTAGCATACCCCGTCCTTAATACGCTTAGATTAACGCTATTGTTTTTGTGTTGTACTATATACACTTTATAAAGCAAGCAGGTTTACAATAACCAGCGAATTGATAAGTTCTATGCAAAATCTCACCAAAGAAGACATTCAACAGCACGCAGTGGTTAACGAACAAAGCGTAGAAATCCGCGTTGCATTACCTTTAACGCCTCTTAAAACTCAGCAGTGGGCAGAGCAGTTTTGTGAAATTTTTCACTTTTCACTATCCGACGCAGATTGGGGAGCCGATCGCTTTCAGGCGCTTGTTACCACCCAATCCAGCAATACAAATTTTCAATGCATACTATGCATTGAGTGGCTTTGCGAGGCGATATGGCTGGAACCGGTAGGCACTCAACAATCACCGAATGCGATCTACCAGTATCTTCAAAACACGTAAGTATTACCGTGCCTTTTTCTTTCTGTTTGGCTTTTAGGACAGACTAGTATTATTCTATAGAAAACACATAATTAGCGCTTCAAGGATCATGCTAGTGCCAATCTCCCAGCTAACAAAGTACGTTGCAGCTTTGCTCATTAGTTGGGTGGTTCTAAGCATAAACGCCTTTGCCAGCCCGCGGCTTGTTATCGATGAGTCTTTCGAAAGGGAAATCATCAACCATTATGCACGGGTATCAATTGCACCTAATAGCGCAACCTATTTTGATGTATTGACGGGAAGCTCCACAAAAACACCAACAGCAACGGCTTCTTCAACAGAACGTGTGTGGTATTCAACAGAGCTTGTCCACTCTGGCTATAGTGCCATTCCCTTAGTGCTTAATATCGACCGTCTAAACGTTGATGATTTGCAGATTTATCTTCTAGACAGCAGCCAGCGAATTATAAAATCGTACCGTTATCAAGCCGGTAAAGGTGACTATTCGTTAAGACAACCGCTTCCAAATATCAGGCTTGCTTTCACCCTTCAACCATACCAAGACGCTCGGTTACTAATCGCAGCGAAAGACGAGGGGCTAAAGTACTTTCCAATGTCACTATGGGAGCGAGACCTGCTTACTCAACATGACACTAATATGCTGACTTTGCTTGGTGCTGTGTCGGGTGTGATGGCACTCATTGCTTCCTATTTTCTTTTTTCCTACTTATATCAGCGTATCCCTACCCGCTTCTGGCTAACCATGTCGTCATTGGTGCTTATTGCGTTATTGTTCATTACAGAGGGTGGTCTCGCGTTTTGGCCTAGCCTGACTAACGCCAGCGAGCATTTTTACGCCGTATGCTTCGGCGTATTACTACTGTGTATTGGAAAAGTGACTCATCACCTGTTCTCTCGTGTGCCTTTTGTTTTAAGGCTGCTAAATTATGCTCTACCTATTGCTGCTACCATTTACTGTTTTACCGTAAATGCTTATATGGTCACAATCACGCTGCTTATACTCACAGCGGCGATGGGTTTGTATCACGTTACCCTTGCTCTTATCTTTAAAGACAAAGGCAGTAGTGTTGTCAGCACCACTTATATTCTGGCCTGGCTATCTTTCTTTGCGTTTTACGCCTTGGTGACCCAAAACCTTTTCAGCGACCTTATTTATACTGTCGATGTCGCGATGGGAATGCTGTTTTTCTTAACCTTGGGTTTCCTGTGTTTTGGATTTGCGGTCATCACAAAAGAGCAGGTACTCAATCAACATAAGCTCTCCTCTCAGGCTGAAACAATTTCTAGCTTAAATCACTTTTATGACTTGTTCCGAAACTCCGCTGAAGGACACTACACATCAACCTGGGACGGTAAGCTAATTTCAGTTAACCCTGCGATGTGCACGGTGTTTGGGTATGAGAATGAGGAAGAGATGCTTAGCGAGGGGGCAAGCACAAAAGCCTTTTACGCATCACCAGAAGATAGACATGTATTGTTAGGTGAGATATCACAGCAAGGCCACGTCACCAGAAAAGAGATACGGGGAAAACGTCGGGACGGCACAGAGTTCTGGTTTTCATTGTCTTGCCAGATCCGCGAGAACGATGAAGGAACTTACCTGTACGGCTCAATTATTGATATCACGGAAAAAAAGCAATCCGATTTAAGCCTTCAGTATTTGGCCACTCACGACTCACTAACCGGCGTATACAACAGACGGCAATTTGAATCAGTCTTCAAGGAAAAAGTACATAACCACAGCGCGTTACCTGTGTGCCTACTCTTTTTAGATTTAGACCGATTTAAAGTCGTTAACGACACCTGCGGTCACAAAGCGGGAGATGTACTCATAAAAGACGTCGCCCGCCTGATTGAAAATACGCTGCTACCCAACGCGCAGCTAGCAAGACTCGGGGGTGATGAGTTTGGCGTTATCTATTCAGATTTAGATGCTGATGCGGTTTATCTCAATGCAGTGAAAATTCTCAATGCAGTACAGGCCTATCGGTTCATGTGGGATAACCGAATATTCAACTTAGGCGTAAGTATTGGCATGGTCGTATGCGATGATAGTAACGTTAGCTCAGGGCAGTATTTAAGCATGGCTGACGCCGCCTGTTATTTTGCCAAAGAGCAAGGCAGAAATCAGGTGCATAGATATAATAAAGATGATGAGAGCATGCAGCGCTATCAGCGTGAGCTGGACTGGGTCTCTTCTATAAACAACGCCTTGGAAGAAGGGCGCTTTGAACTTTATTACCAGTCATTAAGACCTTTGAGCAAAGCCAGCGATGGTCACTATTATGAAGTGCTATTGCGCCTAAGGGAAAAAGACGGAAAAATTGTTGAGCCCGCTAATTTTTTACCCACGGCAGAGCGCTTTGAAATGAATGTAAATGTCGACAAATGGGTAGTCACAAATACGTTCAAATGGCTGTCTGAAAACCCTGAACATCTCGCTGAGTTAAGGCGATGCAGTATAAACCTTAACTGCCATTCATTAGCAGACAGAGACTTTACGCTATTCATTTTAAACGCTTTCGAAACCTTTAATATTCCTTACAACAAGATTTGTTTCGAGGTGATCGAGTCGGTAGCGATTATAAAAATGGAGGACACCCTTGCCTTTATGCGTACTTTTAATCGCCTTGGGTGTTCGTTTGCCCTAGACGACTTCGGTAGCGGCTTCTCTTCGTACAGTTATCTCAAAAGCTTGCCGGTTAATCAGGTAAAGATTGACGGTATGTTTATCAAGGATATGCTGAACGACAGTGTAGACACGGCTATGGTTGCGTCAATCAATGATGTAGCGAAAGCCATGGGAATGCAAACCGTTGGGGAATTCGTTGAAAATGAAGGCACCATGGCACAACTTGGCAAAATGGGCGTTGATTTTGCCCAAGGCTATAGCGTTGCAAAGCCTGCCCCGCTGCGAGAGTTTACCCCACTTTAATAACTGCACTTAATATACGTCTTACGAAAAAAGTGATAGCACTAGCGTCAACTCGCGTATAATAAAATGGTAGACTTGCAAAAAAAGAAGTCATCCCCACTTATTGCCTACTGTCCAAAGTGTAGAAGTAACATGAGTAGCAAACAGCCTAAATACGAATATGTCAGTACCGCAAAATTACCCACTCGCATGGGTGATTTTAAAATACACGGCTTTGTTGAAGCCAGCGGCCAAGAACACGTTGCCCTTTCTTATGGAGAGTGGAAAGAAGACGACGTAGTGCCAATTCGTATCCATTCAGAATGCTTAACAGGCGATTCTTTATTTAGCACTCGCTGTGACTGTGGCTTTCAATTAGAAAAAGCCATGCAAAATATCGTCGATAATGGTCACGGTGTGCTGTTATACCTTCGCCAAGAAGGTCGCGGTATTGGTCTTTTAAATAAAATTCGCGCCTACAACCTTCAAGATAGTGGCATGGACACGGTAGAAGCTAACGAACATCTTGGATTTGACGCCGATTTAAGAAGTTACGATATCTGCAAGCTGATGCTAGATACGCTGAATGTGAAGCATGTTGAGCTTATGACAAACAACCCGAAAAAGTTGGCAGCACTAAAAGCGCTTGGAATAGACGTGGTTGCACGTAAGCCTATTGACCACGGTATCACCAAAGACAACAAGCATTACTTAAAGACGAAAACAGAAAAGCTTGGGCACGCTTTCGACCCCCACGTTTTCAAATAGACGAGTTATTTGAAAACGCCCACACCAATGTGGGCGTTTTCTATTCAGCTTGGGTTAATCATAGACTGGTTATAACGTATACAGACTTACCATTTAGCGCGCGAAAAGCCGTTGCTCATGCGCTAAGGAGAATGTATGAAAAACATAACCTTATCTGTGATTGTCGCACTGTCTAGTGTTTCAGCGCTACCTGCCATCGCTCAGTCGAACGCCAACCTTGCACATGTTTCTGCGTCAACGCAGCAATATTCTGACGCTGAATTAGACAGTGTACTTGCGCCCATTGCGCTTTATCCTGATACCCTGCTTACTCACATACTGATTGCGGCTACCTACCCGCTTGATGTAGTTGCAGCCGACCGCTGGCGCCAAAGCAACAAGCATTTAACCCCGGAACAGGTGGAAAATGTGCTGGCGAGTGTTAACTGGGATCCCAGCGTAAAAGCACTTGCTCCGTTCACCGACTTACTCAGCACCATGGCGAACGATCTTCAGTGGTTACAGCAACTTGGTGATAACGTACTAATTGATCAAAGCCGTGTACTAGACCGCGTGCAGGTGCTTCGACAACACGCCCTCAACACTGGCAATCTGGTGACCAATGACTACATTGAAGTTGAACGGGAACGTGAGCCTACTCGCGAAATAATTTACATTGAGCCCCGTCAGCGGGAAGTGGTGTATGTGCCTTATTATGACCCTCATGTTGTGTACGGTCACTGGTGGCACACAACTTCACCAGTTCGCTGGCGTCATCACGTAAGCTATCATCATCATAGCAATGTCTATTGGTCTCCAAGCATCCATCTTTCTACGTTCTTTTTCTTTGGTAGCGTGCACTGGCATAACCGCCATGTCGTTATTCACCGCGAGCCTGTACGCCGGTATTATCACGGTAGCCCAAGAAAACGCGTGATAAGCCGAGACTATCGTCGCTGGGAACACAACACGGTGCATCGTCGTGCGCGTTACTCTACTCGAGTAGTTCACAATGCGCCTTCGCGATATGAACATGCGGGTGTGTCGCGGGCAAAGCACTTGTCTAATAAACACGCTAGCACGGTAAACACATCGAAACGCCACAATGACAAAAATACCGTAAGACCCATCGCGCGTACCGAAAATACCAAGACTGTAAGACGCACTATTGAGCCAAAACAGGTAACGCCACTTAGAGAAAGTCGTTTTCAGAACAAACAAGACTCGGTAAGCCGCAAACAATCCATTGAGCACGCGCTAAAACGCAATCAAGCGGCGAGCAGAAGCGAGAAGCCGACTAGGGACCGGACGCTAAGCCAGTTAAAGCGGGACAAACCCGCTCGGATATCAACGCCGTCAGAGTCGAAGCGATATGCTAATAGAGAAAACACGCTAAAGCGCCCAGCTAAACAAAACATAAATCGAGAGCGATTTGAAAGAACGAGTCCGCAAAACAAGCCGGTGGCTCGAGAGAGCAGTAAGCCAAGACGAATTGAGCGGGCGAGTACTTCTTCAGTAAGCCGTGCTCAAGTTAAGAATTATGAATCAAGCAGAAACAGGACGATAAAGCAGGGACGAACTGAGAAGACGCTGCGTTAGCACTAAATTAAAAAGTTAGTTTCCTATCAGTAAGCCAGCAAACCTATAATTTGCTGGCTTCACTTTTCATTTATTCAACGCTTAGGCCCTATTCAAATGAAAGCTTATCAATGCGTCGACAAAGCGCAGGGGAGACTGTTCATCTAAATTGAAGTAAAGAGAGGGCTCAATAAGTTCAAGTTCCATTATCGCCCAGCCACTGCCCTGCCTGACTAAATCAACCCGTGCATAAAGTGCTTCGCAAGGCATTGCTGACAATGCTTTCTGGGCAATATCTAGTTGTTCTTCATCTACGGCAACGGGATGTAAGCTCCCCCCGTGTTCTTCTTGTACGCGAAAATCGCCTTTCTGCGGCACCTTTTTAATGGCATGGCTGTACTTCCCGCCAAAATAGAAAAGCGAGTACTCCCCTTCTTCAACCACGCTATTTAAGAAAGGTTGAATCATGAAATCACGTTGATTAAACGTATCAGAAAGCGCCTGTTGCTGTTCATGCCAATTTGAGACCGAGAGCTTAAACGTATCATCAGCATTAGCGCTAAGCGTAGGTTTAATCACCACAGTGTCGCAATTGAAATGGGAAAAGGCCTCATCAATAACACTGTTATTAAATGCATTACTCCACCGTGTACTTACAATAGGCACGCCCTTGTCCTGTAGGTCTTTTAAGTAGTGCTTTTCAATATTCCACTGCATAAGAGGCAATGGATTGAGCAAGGTTGCTCTCGACGCATCAATTTGAGTCAAACAAGCCAGAAAGGCCTCTGGATGCTGCTGATAATCCCATGTACTGCGCACAATCACGTAGTCAAACCTATCCCAGTTTTCTGACTGACTATGCCAAGATATGGTTTCTACAGACCAACCGTTATCATTGAAAAACGGGATCAAAAGCTCGTCGTACACAAAGAAGTCTTCAAGGTGGTCAGTAGAAAGAAAGGCGATGGCAGGCATGATTGTGTCCTTTAGCTTATTTAGGCATTCGAAGATTAAACTTTTTTAATAACAGTAACTTCTATACAAAAGTTAAATGGCGTAAAAACCGTGACTTACGTAAACTGTGGCGAAGTTAGCACACCCCTTATTTTTAACCTACACTTAATCCCAAATACTTGTCGGAGATTGGCATGCAGTATCCTTGGCTCCTAGAAGGTCACAAGATTTTTCGCGTTGTAATTGTTATCCAACTGCTGATTGCGATTGGCATCGGTTTTTATACTGGCGAGATTCTTCCTGCATTTGTTCTTGGTATTCCAATTGCTGCCGTACCACTTGTCCTTAGTTTGCAAACCCCCTATTCAGCGATAAGTCGCCATGCGATGGCTATCGGTGTTCAACTGCTGACAGCCCTCCACATCCACCAGTCATTCGGGTTAATTGAAGTCCACTTTGAAATCTTTGTTCTTCTGGCATTTCTTTCCTACTTTAGAGACTGGAAAGTGGTTGCAACCGGCACTGCAGTCGTTGCTGTCCATCATATTTCGTTCTTCTTTTTACAAGCGGGCGGCGCGCCGTTATTTATTTTTGAAGAGGGTCACGTAACCTTTCCTATCTTGCTGATGCACGCCGTATTCGCGCTTTCTGAGGGCGGTGTTTTGATGTACATGGCTAAACAAAGTCATCAAGAAGGTGCCGGTGCGGCTGAACTGCGCTTAGCTATTGAGACCATGCAAAAGGGTGACGGTAGACTCGATTTATCTATTAAGCTTAACCGAGGCCACAAGATCGTGAGACCTTTCGCAGAGCTCATCGACCAAGTAAAAGCATTAATTGAGCTTGCTTCAAATTTAACCGACGAAGTTGTTAGAGGCTGTGACAAGATGGAGCTGGCGGCAAACAACATGTTTGAAATCAGCAGAAACACTGACCAAGAGATTGCCATGGTATCGGCATCGTCAGAAGAAATCGCACAAACGATGCAGCTGTCTACCGAACAAACAACCCTTGCCAGCGACAAAGCCTCTGCGGCACAGAGTTCTTCGCAGACTACGCGCGACTCTATTTCCAACACAAGCCGCACCATAGATTCGCTGCGCAACACATTAAATGCGGCAGCGCAGACAAACTCGGCGCTTAACGAGCAGTGCGCGCATATTTCTGACGCAATGCGCTCTATCACCGCCGTTGCCGAGCAAACTAACTTGCTTGCGTTGAACGCAGCAATCGAGTCAGCCCGCGCAGGGGAACACGGCAGAGGTTTTGCCGTTGTTGCCGATGAAGTACGTACTTTGGCTATCCGCTCAAAAGAAAGTGCAGACCAAATCACAAGTATTACTGAGCAGCTAGTTGCCCAAACCGCCAGTTCAGTCGAACAAATGCAAACCTGCATTCAGCTGGTTGATGAAGCCGTTGTATCGAGCGATAACGCCACTTCAGCCATGACCCAGATCATGCAGCAAATTCGCGAAGCGAGCGAAAGCATGACCGAAATAGCGACATCAGCGGTAGAGCAAGAAACCGCATCGTCTTCTATAGCGCAAAGTACGGCGCGATTAAGCGAATTCACTTCTGAGGAACTGGCTACCGCTGAATCGCTAGCAGGCGAAGTTGAGGTGTTGTCACAAATCTCTCAACGCATGCGCAGTGCTATCGAGCGATTTAAGCTTTAACCAAAGCGCTAGAAGCACGCTGTTGGCATTTGGGTTATGCATAAAAAAACAAGCTGGATACTTTTGTTGTTATGGGCGGTGAGTTTACTCACCGCCTTGTTGGTTTACGGTCAGCGGCAGCTTTCTTCCTTCGACCCAAATGGTGATTTACTTCACCGCACAACAGCGCCTAATTTTGACGCTTCACTTGTCGAACTACTAAACGAACAAAACATTGCCCCTGGTTCTGTTATTCATGTGGGAACGCAGTCTCGTTGCTACTGTGAAACGTTAACTACACCTCACCAGACTCAGCTATTAACAAAGCTAGGAAATGACTTTCATCAAGTCAGAGTGAATATAGAAGACGTACCGGAACTCGCCGCTATGCTTGATGCAGTGCCCGCGCTTATAGTTTTAGACATGCAAAATCAGCTTCGCTATTTAGGTCCATACGCAACGGGCTACGGATGCTTTACCGGAAAGAACCTTGTCGAACAGGTTGTAAGCTATACCACACAACTTCCCTACAACGGTGCGGTAATTAACACTGATGCAACTGGATGCTTCTGTTAAACCCTTGGCATGGATTATGTAACTTATCTTTGTATATCCTGATATCACTATAAATATGGCAGAAGGCGCGCATATTTTGCGCACTAGGTGCCATTTCGTGAAAGGTTTACAAGGAGTCCACAATGTCAAAGCGCGCCGTTCTTTATCGCATGGTTACCCCTGATCATATTTGTCCCTTCGGACTTAAGTCGAAAGATTTGCTAGAAAGAAAGGGCTACGATGTTGAAGACCATCATTTGTCCAATCGAAGTGAAACTGACGCTTTTAAAGAGAAGCATAATGTGAAAACCACGCCGCAAACGTTTATCGATGATAAGCGAATTGGTGGCTATGATGACTTACGAGATTATTTCAATTTGAAGCAAGAAAGTGAGTTCGGTTCGCGCTACACACCTATCATTGTGATTTTTTCTTTAGCCGCCCTTGTGGTATTTGCGCTCATGCTAAAAGGTGGACTCCCAACAGGTATTGAACCTTTTATAATGAATTTCATTGGCGTCACCATGGTGATCCTTGCACTACAAAAACTACAGGACATTGTAGCGTTCTCAAATCAATTCATTACCTATGACTTACTGGCAATGAAGCACGTAAGGTACGCGTATGTGTACCCTTTCGCAGAAGCGTTTGCTGGGCTTGGTATGCTAGCGGGGCTTCCCGCACTATTAGTTTCACCTGTTTCTATTTTTATCGGCGCAATAGGTGCAGTTTCAGTTATTAAAGCGGTATATATCGATAAACGTGAACTTAAGTGCGCCTGTGTGGGCGGTAATTCAGACCTTCCTCTTGGGTTTATATCGCTTACCGAAAACCTTGCCATGTTAGGTGCTGGCCTTTACATGCTTACACGGTGGATAGCTTAATTTAAATGAAGGCTGATGCACCGGTGTTGAGCTGGTATCTATTACCGTGTTTACCCGTTGAATTAACAACACGATAATTCACTTGCTATGAGACCCTATTGAGTTTCTTCAATAGGGCGGCTCATACCTTTAAGGTGCGACACCACACTGCGGCCTAGTGCACTTAAATCGTAGCCCCCTTCTAGCATGCTGACTATGCGACCATGGCAACACTCGTCAGCCACTGCGCGAAGTTGTTGGCTTATCCAGAAATAATCGTCTTCCACCAGTCGCAAATGCGCCATAGGATCTTCTGCGTGGGCATCAAAACCCGCTGAGATAAAAATCAGCTCAGGTTGAAAGTTGCGCAATGCGTTAAACCAGTGCTGCACTTTTTCTCTAAATACTTCACCTGTAGAGCCTGCTTCTAGCGGCACAGAAAGAATATTACTTGCCGACACCGGTGAACCACTGTGTGGATAAAAAGGATGCTGGAAACTGCTGCAAAGCATGATGCGTTGATCGCCAGCAACAATTTGCTCGGTACCGTTTCCGTGGTGAACATCAAAATCGATTATGGCAACGCGCTTTAGTTCATAGTTTTGAAGGGCATAGCGCGCAGCTATAACAATGTTATTAAAAATACAGAAGCCCATGGCGCTGTCGTATGTAGCGTGGTGACCTGGCGGCCTTGTCGCGCAGAACGCCTGCCTGTCACTGCCTTCCATAACCCAATCCACCGCATTACATCCCGCACCAGCCGACTCAAGTGCTGCATTTAAGCTGTGTCGCATCAAGCCGGTATCTTCGTCTAACCATGCCACGTTATCCTTGCGTTCGGAATAGAGCGTTTTTTCGTGGTCGCTAAATATGGACTGAGCCGCATGCTCAAACACACTTTTCACATAGTAAGGGTCGTGGGCTAGCTTAAGATAAGCTTCAGCAATAGGCGTAGCATCAGCGTGCTCACACACCATATCGAGTCCAGAAGACAGTAATTGGTCGTCTATGGCGAACAGGCGATCCGGTGACTCGGGATGATCTTTCCCTAAGTCGTGTTTAGTGCCGTGTTTGCCGCGAAAAATTTTAATTGTCATGCGAGAGATGCCACATCTAGTACTAACTCTATGTCACTGGGGTCGCCAGTGAACTTCCGTTTAAATTGCGCTTGCTCGAAAATGGCAATCATCGGGCTGTTGTCGCCACGCACGTAGGCCATCATCTTTGCAATGCCTCGTTTTTTCGCAACGTTGATCAATTCGTTTAGCAGCCTGCTTGCCATCCCCTTCCCTTGCTGGGTTTCACGGGTAACAAACGCTGCTTCACAGGTATTGTCATTTGGATTGAAGTAAAAACGCCCTACTGCGTGAATGGTAATACGGGAGCCTTCTTGCCTTACAATACATAACGCAGCATCTGAGCTTTGATCCACCGACACTAAATTACACGACTTTTCGCGCGACATTTGCTTCGGGTCGTAGTTGTAACGCAGCCTTAGTGTTTCTTTCGTATGGGAGTAAAAGAATTCCTGCAAACGCCTTTCATCGGCGGGGTTCAGCGGGCGCATGTAATAGGTTTCCCCCTGAATATTCAGTTTTTTAAGCTGAATAGCACCCAGTTCTGGAATATCGGTTGGGTACTTTTCCTGATAATGAGGTACCCAATAATGCTGTCTTACTTCTTCTAAGAGCGCTGCACGGAATTTGGGGTGTGCCACACGAATAAGTTCCAATGCACGCTCTCGAATGCTTTTGCCTTTAAGCGATGCTATGCCGTATTCGGTCACCACGTACTGAACATTCCCCCGCGAAGTAACAACACCCGCCCCTTCACTGATACGGGGTGTGATACGGGAAATGGTTTCATTTTTGGCAGTAGAAGGCAGCGCTATAATCGCTTTCCCACCTTTGCTGATAGACGCACCCGTTACGAAATCAACTTGCCCGCCTATGCCACTGTAAAAGTCGTAGCCCAATGAATCGGCCACCACCTGACCGGTTAAATCCACTTCAAGCGCACTGTTAATGGCAACCATATTATCGTTCTTGGCAATATTGGTGGGTTTGTTTACGTAGCTACTTGGATAAAACTCGATGTGAGGGTTGCTGTCGATTAAATCGTAAAGCTGGCGAGTACCAATAGCAAAGCTAGTAACAATTTTACCGGGGTGGAAAGTCTTCTTCTTGTTGGTGATAGCGCCCGACTCCAACAGTTCAATAATACTGTCGGTGAGCATTTCGCTGTGAATGCCTAAGTCTTTATGGTTACACAGATATTTAAGGGTAGCACTCGGTATTTTCCCAATACCAAATTGCAGCGTTGCGCCATCATCCACCAGCATTGAAACATACTGACCAATTCGCTCTGCCACCGAATCGATAGGCGGCGGCGTTACTTCAACAAGTGGCTCTTCGGCTTCAATGCAGGCCGTTATTTCGCTGATATGAATATAAGAGTGCCCGGCGGTTCTTGGCACCTGAGGATTAATTTGAGCAATGACCTTTTTGCTTTGTCTGATTGCTGACATAGCAATATCCACTGCAGGACCTAGTGAGCAATAGCCGAATTCATCGGGTGGGCTTACGTTAATCAGCGCAGCATCCAGTGCCAGCGTACCGTCGCTGAATAAGCTTGATATTTCAGACAGGAAAACGGGGGTATAGTCAGCACGGCCTTCATCGACCGCCTTACGCATGGCTTCGCCACCAATGAAGAATGTATTCGCTTTAAAGAGGTTTTTATACTCTTCTTTCACCCATCGGGTGTCGCCTAAGGCCAGCATATGAACCAGCTCGATGTCGCTAAACCCTTCGCTGTTATCAATAAGATGCTGCACTAGTGCATGCGGCACCGAGGCATTTCCGCCAACAAAGACACGGCAACCAGACTTTATCAGCGACGACCATTGTGGCGCTTGAGGTAAACTAAATGTCATTTCCATCTGCCCTGTTTTAAGCAATAACTCATCATGCCATAAAAACAGGCGCTTTCCCGCATTTGCGTAAGCGTGAACTATAAGCGATTGGTCGTAGGCTTACCGATTCATCATTAGTATCGAAATTTTTCCAACCAATTTCTGAAAAACGGAGAAATAACAGATTTGCTATTCGCTAGGCGATGGCCGTCATTAAGTAATAAGAGCTGAGCTTTTTGATGGCGCGCGTACTTTAAGCTATTTTCGATAGGCACGATATCGTCATTCCAGCCGTGCACTAGGCTCACGTAGCCGTCGTAGGGGAACCGTTGAATTTCGTAGTTTGGCAAATACAGTGCAGGAGCCATAAGGAAAACGCCTCGTGCTGAGATTTGGCTTGCTGCGGCAAGTGACACATAGCCGCCCATGCTGGAGCCAACCAGAACAACATCATTGCACTTTTCAGCAATAAACTCTTTAAGTCGCGCTAGGCGAGCTTCCGGGCAATCGAGATCTTGATAATCAATACTCTCGACGCCAAAACCCATATCGCTCGCTACATTTGAAAGCGTTGTTATTTTACTGCCCCATGGACCGCTTTCTTTGCCGTGAGAAAAAACAACGGTGGTCATTACCGATATCCCTATTCAAAAATGAAAAGTTTTTCCCACTCTAGCGCACTTGCTTGTTACTTGTCTTCCCTGTGAAAGAGTTTTTCTACCAGCACATAGAACATAGGCACGAAGAAAATCGCCAAGAAAGTAGCGGCGAACATACCACCCATAACCGCAATACCTATTGCATTTTGGCTGGCTGCGCCTGCTCCGCTAGCTAGTGCTAACGGCGTTACCCCCAAAATAAACGCCATTGACGTCATTAGAATTGGGCGGAAACGCTGAGAGGCAGCATTTGAAACCGCAGTCATTAAATCTTCGCCGTTTTCGTACTGCTCTTTTGCAAATTCGACAATAAGAATAGCGTTTTTCGCCGCCAAACCTACGGTAGTCAAAAACGCTACTTGCAGGTACACGTCGTTCGGCAAGTTGAAAATAAACGCAGCGGTTACCGAGCCAAGAATACCCAAAGGCACCACTAACATAACGGCGAATGGTACAGACCAGCTTTCGTACAGGGCCGCTAAGCACAAAAAAACAATCAAGATTGATAGTGCGTAAAGCATAGGCGCTTGCGAGCCTGCTTCCTGCTCTTCATAAGATAGGCCTGACCATTCAATTGCGAAGCCTGGCGGTAACTGCTCAACCAATTTCTGCATTTCAGCCATAGCTTCACCCGAAGAGATACCTTCAGCAGCACTACCTTGAATATTGACAGACGACACGCCATTAAAACGCTCTAATTTAGGTGAGCCATAAACCCATTCAGTGGTCGAGAACGTGTTAAACGCCACCATCTCGCCGTCGCTGTTGCGAACAAACCACTTATCCAAGTCTTCAGGGGTCATGCGATGAGGCAAATCTGCCTGCATGTAAACACGCTTTATTCGACCTTTATCAATAAAGTCATTTACATAGCTGGACCCCCACGCTATTTGAAGCGCGTTATTGATCTCACTTAAATTCAATCCAAGTGCCGACGCTTTCTCGCTATCAATATTGATTTTAAATTGAGGTACGTCACTTAAACCATTGGGGCGAACGCCAGCCAGCTTTGGATTCTGCGCTGCCATGCCCAACAGCTGATTACGCGCATTCATCAGCGCTTCGTGACCATTTCCACCACGGTCGACCAGCTGCATATCAAAGCCCGTTGCATTACCTAGTTCCATGATAGGCGGAGGCACTATGGGAAAAGCTGAAGCATCTTGAATTTGGCTAAACGCGCCAAAAGCTCGGTTCATCACTGCAAACGCAGAATTGTTTTCGTCTCTTACACTCCAGTCGTTGAAGTTTAAGAAAGCCATACCCGCGTTTTGCGCCTGACCCGCAAAGCTAAAGCCCACAACCGCGAACATGCCGTTAACCGCGTCTTGTTCTTGTTCAAGAATATAGTCTTCCACTTGCTTGATAGACTCGAGCGTACGGCCAGCCGTTGCACCAGGCGGTGTGCTTACCAACACCATCATACGCCCTTGGTCTTCATCTGGAAGAAACGCACCAGGAAGCTGGCTGAAAATAAATGCCATACCACCTACCAGCAAACCATAAACAACGAAATAGCGCTTAAAGCGTTGCGCCATATGAGTTGTAGTCTTTTGATAGCGATCGCGGCCTTTGTTAAACGTGCGGTTAAACCAGCCAAAGAAGCCTTTGTTCTTGTCATGGTTTTCCGGATGCTTTTTCAATAACGTGGCGCACAAAGACGGTGAAAGGACAATGGCGACCAATACCGAAAATGCCATAGCCGACACGATAGTAACCGAGAACTGACGATAAATAGCGCCTGCTGAGCCGCTGAAGAACGCCATTGGAATAAATACCGTTGAAAGCACGGCCGCAATACCAACAAGTGCACCTGTGATTTGAGTCATCGACTTTTTAGTGGCTTCGGCAGGTGAGAGACCTTCCTCTTCCATAATACGTTCAACATTTTCCACCACCACGATGGCATCATCTACGAGCAGACCGATAGCAAGTACCATAGCAAACATGGTTAGCACGTTAATACTAAAGCCAAATGCCAGTAGCACAGCAAAGGTGCCGAGCAATACCACAGGTACCGCAATGGTAGGGATCAACGTTGCACGCCAATTTTGAAGGAACAGTAGCATCACCAAGAATACCAGTACTACCGCTTCAATAAGCGTATGTACTACCGACTCGATAGACAGCTCGATAAAAGGAGAACTATCAACCGGGTAAACCACTTTAACTGTATCTGGCAAATTCGAGCGCAGTTCTTCAACTCGGGCTTTTACTGCCTTAATGGTATCTAGTGCGTTTGCGCCAGAGGCAAGGCTTATCGCCATACCTGATGCAGGCTTGCGATCGTATCGAACAATAACGTCGTAGCTTTGCGCACCCAGTTCAACACGCGCAACGTCACGCACGCGAACCTGAGAACCATCGGTATTTACGCGAAGTACGATGTTTTCGAAATCTTCAACGGTTTGAAGGCGACTTTGCGCTTGAATAGTCGCGTTAATTTGCTGATTTTCTATTGCAGGCATGCCACCTAATTGACCAGCAGACACATCTGTATTTTGTACCTGAACGGCGCCTTGAACGTCAGTAGGTGTAAGATTGTAGCTGTACAGTTTATCTGGATCTAACCATATACGCATTGAACGCTGCGCACCGAATACCCGTACATTTCCTACACCATTAACACGGGAAATCGGGTCGCGAAATTGAGAAACTAACAGGTCGCTCAGGTCATATTGCGTCATTGAGTCGTCTTCAGAATAGAAGCCAACTGCCAATGCAAATGCGCTATTTGCTTTAGTTACGGTTACCCCTTGTTGCTGTACCTGAGTAGGCAACAGCGGCAGTGCACCCTGTACCTTATTCTGAGTTTGTACTTGCGCAATATCAGGGTCAGCACCTGGCTCAAAAGTGAGCGTAATAGACATGCTGCTGTTCGAACTGCTTGCCGAGAAATAACGTAGGTTATCAATTCCCGTCAGGCTTTGTTCTATCACCTGAGTAACCGAGTTCTCTACGGTTTCTGCAGATGCTCCAGGATACGTTGCTGAGATAGTCACCGAGGGCGGTGCCACCTTGGGATATTGTTCAATGGGGAGTGAGGTAATTGCCAACACACCCGCCATCATTGTGATAATTGCCAGCACCCATGCAAACACGGGCCTGTCTATAAAGAAACGAGCCATATTACTTAAATCCCTTGTTTGCTATCGTGAGCCACGTGATGATGGTTGCCACTCTGACGGATTAACTTTCGCGCCAGGCTTCACCTTCTGATATCCAGTTACAATTACCTTTTCGCCTTCGCTCACACCGCTTAGGGCAACATATTGGTCTCGATAGATTTTGCCTATTTCCAAGGTACGACCTTCAACTTCGTTGTTTTGGTTAACAACATAAACTGAAAGCGAACCGTCTGGTTGGCGTGTCGTTGCGCGTTGAGGAACAAGCAGCGCATTTTCGCGTCCAGTAATGACGTGGCCTTTCACAAACAAGCCAGGCAGCAATACACCATCTGGATTTGGCATTTCAGCACGAAGTGTTACCGACCCAGTGGTCTCATCAACCGTTACCTCAGAAAATTTAACGCTGCCTGTTTGGTCGTAACGCTTGCCTGTTACTTCATCTACCGTTAATTCAACATCCATTGAACCTTGGTTTCTCATTGACTGACGAAGCGTAATAATTGACGCACCTGACTCCTGCATATCAATGAAAACTGGGTCAAGCTGTGTAATGGTTGCAAGTTGCTGAGATTGGTTCGTAGTAACAAGGGTACCTTCAGTAACAAAAGAGCGGCTAATACGTCCGCTGATTGGGGCGTACACTTTGGTGTAACCCATATTAACCTTCGCTACGTCAACAGCTGCCTCAGCTACGCTAATTGCCGCTTGCGCTTGATCTTTCTGAGCAATTACGTCGTCATATTCTTGTTTGCTTACCGCGTTTTGCGCAACAAGGTCGTCATAGCGTCGCGCCTTTGCTTCCAACGTTTTAAGGTTCGCTTGAACACTTTTCAAATCGGCTTTTGCGCTATTTAACTGTGCTAGATAACGGGCTTCGTCAATTTGATAAAGCTGCTGTCCTTTTTCTACATGTGCGCCTTCTTCAAACAAGCGCTCCGTAATAACACCATCTACCTGAGGACGCACCTGAGATTGACGAGACGGGCTTACTCGGCCCGGTAACACCATTTCATGTACTACAGGTTCTTGTTTCAGTGTAACTACCGATACTGAGGGTGCAGGCATACCTTGCTGAGCACCTTGCTGTGCTTGCTCGCCTTCATTCGAACACCCAATAACGCCGACAAGGGTTATTAATGCTGCAGTAACATAAAAAATGCGACTCATAAATTTTCTATTTCCCAATAACTTTTTGTACAGAACACGGCCTTTGCTCTGCATATCCAATTTTAAAATTAAAGCTTATTGCTTCCGGTGCACCGAATTATCTAGCGCATTTCAAAGCCTGAAACTGCGATAATTGGTTTTGAAGTGGCATAGTTAAGCGATCATTGATACGGATCTACGCTCTTATAGGTCATATTGTGCGCATTTATAGATGATAATAAAAGTCAATGAAGTTGAAATTACTGAAGTTGTCGGTCAAATACCTGAGCGTGTATACGTTATACGAATAAAGCGAAATCACAGCGCACTTAACGTTCTATTTTAACGAATAATACCCCAGCAATAACTGGTAGGCGTGAATGACGTCTTGGGCTTCCTGTTGCGTTCCTCCCTTATCAGGGTGAACCAACTGCAGGGCTTTTTTATATACTCGTTTTAGTACCGACAAAGAAACATGTTCATCTTGGGGTAGGCCCAGAAGCGCGTGGGCATCGGCAATATCTTCCTGCTCAACGGTGTGCGCGTTTCCTGAGGCCATGCGATGCCAAAACGCATTAAGCAGTGCATCTACACTTTTTCTGTCGGCCTTCTCAAAATTGCCCCAGTCCAAGTAGTATTCAGCTAAGGTATCAGCTTCGGTTATTGCTCCAACCTTATCCTGGCTTTCTTTATCATTGTCGCCGTGGGCACTATTATGGTCGCTGTGGGTACTATTTTTGTCGCTGTGGGCACTTTCTTGGTTTAACTTAATATTTAGAGTATGAATGTCTAGCACGCCTTCGCCCTGCTCTATCCAACGACGTTTAAGTTGATAAAGGGCGTGAAACACAATGAAATGGGTTTTAAAGAGCATTAAAGGCTCTCGTAACGAAGCGTCATCAAAAAAGTGATATGGCGCTTTTTTCAAAATCTCAATGAGCTCATACTCGCTCACACCACGTTGAAAAAGCGGCTTTTGTGTCGATAACGTATCAACAAGTAGTTCGGCTTGAAGCACGTAAGCTTCGCTGGCATCAGGCTGATTTTGCAAAACTAATTACCTTGCTTTAAATAGGGTTCATCCAGGGCCTGCTGGTCTTTGATGTACGTTAAAGACCAACAGCCCTAGTGTACAAACATGTTAAATATTGGCCTAGTACCGATTTTATTGCTAGAAAGTAATCCAAAACGCAACGTTCACTGTTAAAGTAGCTTAGTAAAAATAAAATAATAACTTTGGAGTTCACTTGAAAGCACTCATTGCCCTTACCAGTATTGTCGGTTTTCTTATGGTGGTATTACCCGGCCCCCTTTATCAGTATGCCGGTGTGAGTTTAGGCACCGCATTTACTTCACTGCGATTTGGCGTGTATGTGGGCGGCGCAGCGTTGATACTCATTATTTTGCAGGTTTTGATTAACCGTAAAAACGTTAGCTGGGGAAGCACCTTTATCTGTGCCATTCTTGCCCTGGTTGCTGTAGGAATGCCGGTGAGCATGATGAGCAAAGCCAGCGCAGTTCCTCCGATCCATGACATTACTACCGATGTCACTAATCCGCCGGAGTTCGTTGCAATTGCTCCGCTACGCGAAGGTGCGCCTAACTCCATCGCTTACGAAGGCGGTGAAGTCACTAAGCAGCAACTAGAAGCTTACCCTGAAATTAAAACTCAATTGCTGCCGCAACCCGCAAATGAGGTCTACATCGCTGCAGAAAAAGCCATAGAGGCGCTTGGATGGGAACGCGTTAACGACGGCGCATTGCCGAACACCTTGGAAGCCACCGACACCACAGCGTGGTTTGGTTTTAAAGACGACGTAGTTATTCGTCTAACCGCTAAAAGCGATGACACACTGGTTGATATCCGCAGCAAATCACGAGTAGGGAAAAGTGATTTAGGCAAGAATGCTGAACGTATCGAAACCTTTATGGCAGAGCTTAGAAACCAACTTGGATATCACTAAAATCTGACCACCCGCTTAAAAAACAAAGCCCGTTCGCACTAAGCTAACGGGCTTTTTTGTAATTGGACCTAACTTTAGTGGGCCAACTTTAAGACAACGACTCCTGCAACAATAAGCGCTACGCCGAAATATCGTGCCAATGACGAGGGGTCGCCATAAAACATAACACCCACTAAAAATGTGCCCGCGGCGCCAATTCCTGTCCACACAGCGTACGCCGTTCCAATTGGAATTTGTTTTTGCGCCATCCATAAACAAAAACCACTGGCAGCCATAAACCCAACCGCAAGTAAAATACCCATTACGCGGGTTTCCGCCTCTTGTGACATTTTTAGTCCAACAGGCCAACCAATTTCCAGAAGGCCCGCCACAATCAAATAAATCCAGCTCACCAGTCTATCCCTCTCTTCGCGCTCATTGTCAACTATCACAGATGCGTAGCGTACCGTCTTAAATCATAAAGCGTACTCGACGCGTCGTAATATTTTGCTATTTAGCGCTTTTGCCTTACAAACTCGCCAACTGAATACTTACCATACCTAATACCGCAGCATTAAGACGGTTAAACCAACGCCAGAAATTAGGGCGCTGCATATGGTGTGCAAAACGTGCGGTTAAGGTACTCAAACCTACGAACCAAACCACCGATGCACCAATAGCTCCACCCACAAACCACCATTTATTTTCTTGCCACTGACTCGCTAAGTTTCCCATCAATAGTAAAGTGTCTAGGTAAAAGTGGGGGTTTAACCAAGTTACTGCCAACGCAATGAGTAGTGCTTTTTTGAACGACAGTTGCTTTTTCGCCATTTCTAAAACAAGCGCGTCGTTGGCCAAAGATGATTTTATTTTGTTAAAAGCAATCCACAGTAAGAACGCAACACCAGCCCACTTGGTGATAGACACCAGCATTGGGTATTCCTGCAATAGCAAGCCAAAGCCCATCGCACCTAAGCTTATTGAGATAGCATCGCTTAGGATAAACAGCAGGACAAACAAGGTTGTCCACTGTCGCTTCATCGATTGCTCAATCAAAAAACTGTTTTGTGCGCCTACTGCAATAATTAAGGTACCGCCCATCACGAAACCACTTGTTGCTGCCGCCAACATGATAAATGCCTCTTAGTGTAAATAAGTTCAAACGCCGTAGCTGTAACGCGGTTTAAGGTTACATGCTGAATAATTGGCTTGATTTTATACACCTTGAAAGACTAAATTAAATTAATGATATTTGTTTTGAATAAGCAAAATTAATACTTATAACCTTCTTTTCACAGGTAGTCATTAATGTTGGATTACGACGCGCTTCGATGCTTTCATGAAGTGTTACGCTACGGCGGATTTGAAAAAGGTGCACAGGCCCTAAACCTCACCCAGTCGGCGGTATCGCAAAAAATAAAACGGCTAGAGCAGAGTGTCGGCGGCCCAGTGATGGTTCGCACTAAGCCGCTTCGCGCTACGCCACTGGGAAAAGAGCTGCTGGCGCATATTCAAAAAGTAAGCGTATTAGAAGAAGCGCTGAATATACAAAGTGGATTAGAAGCGTCGGCTGCACCTATAAGCGTTGCCGTGAATAACGATGTGCTGGCTACCTGGTTCTCGCAAGTAATGGCCGCGTTTAGTGATAAGCGTGCCAACCCGATTCATATTGTTAATGCGGATCAAACTCAAACCCGAGACATATTACAGCAAGGCCGTGTAATGGCTTGCATTAGCCAAACAGGTACACCCGTTACCGGTGGGCAATCTATAAGACTGGGAACTATGCGCTATCAACTTTATGCATCGCCTCGCTTCATTGAGCGATACCTGCATAAAGAAACATCCCCCCAGAGCGTGATGAGTACACCGGGTTTGCTGTACGACGAATACGATGTGACTTTGCTGACTGATTATCAACGAGAGTGTTTAAACATAGCCCCCTCTTTTACAACTTGTCATTGGTATCCATCGTCTCATGGCTTTGTCAAAATGGCACTAGATGGCGTGGTGTGGGCTTTGCTACCCACGCTTCAAGTTGAACAAGAGGTTAACGAAGGCGATCTCGTTCCGTTATTTCCTCAAAAAGAGCTTGGTGTACCGTTATTTTGGCACTGGACAACCCTTGAATCGGCAGCGCTTGCCGACTTGACCAAAGCCGTAAAGAATATAGCGAAAGCGCAGCTTAAATGACCCTAATACACTGCGTGTGTGATACGTTGCTGGAAGGTTAATTAAGAAGACGCCAATTGAGCCGTCTTATGCTTCTCCTTAACGCTGTACATCAGTTTATCTGCTTTATTTAACAGAGTGGTGAGATCTTTGCAGCGTTCATTTGTGATGTATGTGCCTACGCTTGCCGTAACAGAAATAACAACGTTATCGGTTCTAATATCCCTTTCCAGAAGACTGGCTTCTATGCGCGCAGCCAAGCGCTCAGATTGTCCTTCACTGTAACAGTGGCTTAGCACCACAAATTCATCGCCGCCAAGGCGCCCTACTGCATCTTGGTCTCGGCATCGGCTCAGCAGAATTTTAGCAATAACCTGCAGCACTTTATCGCCGCAATGGTGCCCGTAATGATCATTAATCTCCTTGAAGTTATCAACGTCGATAAATAGCAAGGTCAAATATCCTCCTTCCTTGTTGAAGTTAGTAAGCAGGCTTTGTGCTATCCCTTCCCATCCACTGCGGTTTAGCACTTTACACAAGGAATCTGTAGACGCACGTTTGAATGCACTAAGCCTGTCGTCATCGAGCTTTTTTACCTTTCTCGACGTGGCAATAGCAAAAATAAACGCTTCAATAGTTATTCCCACAATAAGTCCGTAGCGGTACATAAACGCTGACACGTCTGAAAAAACCAATCGAAACATCATGGAAAACACCATGACAGCAATACCCATTAATACTAAGTTTGAGCAATGTACTTTGCGGTAGGCGGCATAAACACAGCTTGATAGCGTACAGGTCATTGTTATCAGCGTGATAAGACTTAGCGTACTATTTACTCTCATCGCATCAGAAGTGGACAGAATGATCTGCACAAATGAAAGTGCCAGTGCCGAACACGCCATTCCCAGGATAAACTGGCGCTGCCATACTTTTAGCAGTGCTTTGAAATCGAGTAGTTGATCAAGAAACTTTACCGCAGCAAATACCGTGATCCCTGCGAATAACAGATGCAGTTTAAAGTTCGAGAAAAAGGCGACATGGGGAAACGCAATGTTCAGTAACCCTTCTTGAAGCAAAAAGAAAATTGCCGCACTGAGCACATAGAAACTGTAGGAGTAAAAGCCGTAGTTGCGCATACTCGTTCCCAGCATTCCTACGTACAAGGTTAACGCTAAGCAAAAGCCGATGAACAAGCTTAATGTGAAGGTATGTATTGACGCCAACGTCTGAAAATCATTTAACGTAGCGATATTTAGCCTGACAGGTCGCTCTACCTGAGAGTTAATATCCAAAAATAGACGCTTATGGGTATTATCTATTGCATAGGACTCAAATGCGCCGGTTAACTTGGGGACTTTTTGCATCTCGCTGTCATACAGCTGATTATAAGAAAGGTAGTTTCTTGGGAAATAGAGAACGTGAGTCGCGTTGACATCGCAGCTTAACGAAAGACGCTGTGCACCTTCTTTAAGTACGATAGACAGAGCACTATCGGTATCAGTATCAGAAGTACCATTTTCAGCATTAATGACGCACGCTGCATTGGCAAACGTGCCGAACGTCAGCAAAATCAACCCAAACAACAAGCGAACAAAATTAAGCGACACTCCACATGCCATAGATTTGCTTCCTACTGGTACCGCAGCTAAATCCGTGTAGCAAAAATATCCCTGTACGGCTATTACACAAAGATGAGTTATGAGTATTTATATTCTGGTATAAAAACTCACACCCATTAAGCTTAGTTTAAAAATGTGAGAACGCTGAAAAATATCCTGCGGAATGACAAGAAATATATATTTTTCCTATGCGGAGTTAGCTGCTAGCGCCGTCGAAGGAAAAATCAATACCACTAACACCATTTAATTTGGGCTTTGCGAACAAGAACCCCTGAAATCTTTGTACACCCGCATGTTGCAACCACAGCCACTCATCAATCGTTTCGACGCCTTCTACCACCAAGGGAATTCCCATAGAGTTGGCAAACTCGAGTACAGCCTCGGTTATTGCTTGTCGATGCCCGCTTTCGTGAATGCCTGTCGTTATTTTTCTATCTAATTTAATTTTGTCTGGTGTGAAGTCTGCGAGTAATGATAACCCTGCGTACCCTGCGCCGAAGTCATCTATAGCGACTCTCATGCCTCGTGAACGGATCTGCTCTATTGCTTGGTAAAATGTGTCACTTTCGCTGATTATTTCTGTTTCGGTAACTTCGATAACAAGCTGCTGTGGTTTCAATTTATTTAGTTTAACCAATTCGTGAAGGTAGTCTGCGACGTTGACGGTGGAGGTAATCGCTCCGGGGCATAAATTGATGGATAAAGACTGGTCTGAAGATAGCAACGCAGCGCCTTGCTTAATTGCTATAGCTTTGCTTTTTAGATCAAAATCGTACTTTTCCAGCCCAACCAGTTCCTCCAAAATAGTCTCAGGATATCTCCCATCGTTACTTCTGATTAGGGCTTCAATTGAAGAAACACGAGCTCTGAAGGTATCCACAATAGGCTGAAAGGCAAACTGGATGTCAGAGTTTTCGAAGGGTTTAACTGATTTCTCTGACGTCGTAACGTTAGCTCTTACGTCTTTGCGCGCGTTATCACTTAAACAAGTTCGCCATTTCCCAGAAGCAAAGCTGTTGAGAAGCGCAAATATCCGGCTTTCCCGGCTAATATTAATGTCCGAAGGTAACCAATAGCAGCGGCTTCCTTCCGCGACAGAAAGCGTTCTTAAATGCCAATCTCCAAAATCGCGTTTGTGAATGACCATTTCGGTCACTTTCATAATGTTGCTGTGACGACTGTCTGTTTTTATATGTTCGAAAAGCGCGTTTACCTTCTCACAATTTCCTTCAAGCACTTGAAAGAAGTATTCCCCATCAAACAAAAGAATACCTGTAATGTGGTTTTTCGCATTAAATGGCAGTGAATCGTTTGTTATTTTAAGAAGTTCATTTTCATCAATTTTTACCGTCGACTGACTTCTGTAAACTAACTGCTTGAGCACGGGTTGCCTCTTATTAAACTTTGTTTTCATCCCTGCTTCGAACTAGCTGCAACCTCTTTTTACAGCTTTCTTTTCATAGTGTGGGGCAAAGTATAGTCTTAGAAACGAGAATCTCGCAAAGTCGGTTTAGGTAACTTTGCTTAACTTAAATTAACGTCTTTCAATGGCGGGAATCTCAATATATGCATCGGGATCAGATTCTTTTAGCGCATTAAGTTTACGTTTTCTTGTCGCTCGCTCATCAATAGTTTCACCAAAAACCTGTACGTGTAAGTCGGCAATCAGCGCCTTGCCCTGTTCATTGGTAATTATCCCTAGAAGCTCGCCAGCGTGCATAAATCCTTGTACCCGATATTTCTCAGCATCGACCTTTTTACCGTTTTTGCTGGCTGTATAAAGCGCGATAAGCTGTTCGGTACAAGCATCTAAAAAACGTACCTTCTGTTTCTCATCAATCATTATCTTATTCTTTCCTTCGGTGGCTTGTATTCAGACACCTTAGCGAGATTTTGATGTTATGGGTAGATGTAAGCTTAACTATGCGCCTAACGCCGACTAAGTTGGGCCAATTGATTACTTCAACTAAAGTTCATTGGTGAAATAGCCGTTTGATGCCTACGCTCTCATTAGTGCTAGAAAGAAACTTTCTAGGTAGTCACCGTTAAATTTATGTGAGCATCACTATGCGAGTTCAAATAGCGTTAGGCTTGGTTGCTGCCTTGGTATTTGCCCCCGTTGTTGTTGCAAAGGGAAATGCTCATCATTGGGAAACGTCACCCCATCATTTATCTGCATTGGTAGGTACCACTTACACAAAAGAGTGCGGAAACGCTTTTACACTAGGTATCGATTACGAATACCGTGTGAGCGATTTTTTAGGCGTAGGCTTTGTGGCTGAATACGCGTTTGAAGACTTAGACGCTTACACCTACCTGCTTGTTGCTGACCTGCACATTACCAATAATTTTATTGCACAAATAGGCCCCGGCGTTGAGTTTCACGGCAGCCATAAAATGGAGGTGGCCCGGTTAGGCTTTTTGTATGAGTTTGAAGTATTGGGGGTTACCATATCGCCGCAGCTTCATTACGACTATCATCGAAATAATAAAAGTGCAGTGGTTGCTGGTTTGGCAATTGGTATGTCGTTTTGATTACAGCGCAATTCTGCGCCGTTTTTAGCTTTTTATATGACGAAGGCTTTTAATCTAACGTTAATCTTCTAGAAAGTTCTTTTTAAGTAAGTCTGTTTAGTCTTATCTGTGTTCAATTATCAGACTGAGAGACTACGATGAAAAACTTAGCTTTAGCACTAACCGCCCTTCCCTTTATTGCTTCAGCATCCAGTGCAGTTGCATTTGAAAAAGGCGACATTCTCGTCCGAGGTGGCTTTGCCACGGTTGCACCTGATGAATCGTCTTCAAACATTAACGTGGGGGACGACTTGGGCTTTGGCCTGACCATTGATAACAACACGCAATTGGGCCTCACCGCGGCCTATTTCATCACGGATAGAGTTAACGTAGAAGTATTAACCGCAACACCGTTCACACATGACGTTAATTTCGCTATCGATAACCCATTAGGAACAGGTAACCAGCTAGGCGAAGTAACCCACCTTCCGCCCACAGTGACGGTTAACTATTACTTTAACGATCCATCAAGTGCTTTTCAGCCCTATGTGGGTGCGGGCCTAAACTATACGTTTATTTATGACGAGCAATTTACGGGAGCTAATGAAGAGGCAGGGCTTAGTGACTTATCTCTAGATAACTCGTTTGGCTTAGCCGCACAAGTGGGAATAGACTATCAGTTAAGCGAAAGATGGTTTTTGAATGCCGCCGTTCGTTGGATAGATATAGACACAGAAGCAAGCTTCAACCTAGGTGATACCCGGGGCTCTGTGAGCGCTATTGAAATAGACCCCTTTGTCTATGCTATTTCGCTAGGTTACCGGTTTTAGGTAACCGTTTAATTCTTAGATTTCCGCAAAGTGTACGACAATTTGAGGGTGGTGAGGTTCTAAACCACCTGCCCTGCCGCCCAACCACTGCTCCATGCCCACTGGAAATTAAAGCCACCGAGCCAACCGGTAACGTCAACCACTTCGCCAATGAAGTACAGGCCTTCGACATTTTTCGCCATCATGGTTTTTGATGATAGGTCATTGGTATCTACACCGCCTATAGTAACCTCGGCGGTGCGATATCCTTCTGTGCCGTTTGGCTTTATTTGCCAATTCTCTAGGGTGTCAGCAATGGCGTCGCACTCGCCGTGAGTCAGCTGTTTCACCGGCACGTTGCGCCAACTATGATACTCAATAAGGCTCTGTACCATACGCTTTGGAAATACTTTATTTAAACAGGTGGCAAGCAATGCGTCTGGCGTCTCTGTGCGTGCAGTCTGTAGAACCGCAGTAGCATCATCATTAGGTAGCATGTTGATACTTAAGCTGTCACCCGCTTCCCAATAGCTGGAAATTTGGAGCATGGCAGGGCCGCTCAACCCTCGGTGGGTAAACAACATCGCTTCTTTAAACGTAGTATTGTTGCAGCTGGCATATACATCAACTGCGATACCGCTAAGCTCTGCCAGTGTGTCTTTATCTTTATCGTGCAAGGTAAAGGGAACAAGTGCTGCGCGAGTAGGTAAAACGTTAAGACCAAATTGCTGCGCTATTTTATAGCCAAATGGCGTGGCTCCTAGCTTTGGCATGCTTAAACCGCCGGTAGCAATTACAAGGGATTCACATTCATACTCGCCATTCGAGGTTGTAAGTGAGTACCCACTTTCAGTTTTTTCGACACCTAGAATGTCGCAACGAGTAGTAATCGTCACATCCGCTTTGTTGCACTCATTAAGCAGTAAATCGACGATCTCTTTGGCGCTATCATCACAAAACAATTGGCCTAAGGTTTTTTCATGGTAGGCAATGCCATACTCGGCAACCAAGCCAATAAAGTCCCATTGAGTATAGCGACTTAGTGCCGACTTACAAAAGTGAGGGTTTTGCGAAAGAAAGTTTTCAGGGCCTGCATACATGTTAGTGAAGTTACAGCGGCCACCTCCTGACATCAGGATTTTTCGGCCCACTTTTTTAGCGTGATCGAGCACTTCTACGCTGCGTCCGCGCGCGCCGGCCTGCGCCGCACAAAAAAGCCCTGCAGCTCCTGCACCAATAACAATTACATCGCGCTTGATCACAATTAACCTCTAGGAAAAACGGCCAATGGATGTGTGGTTATTAGCTGTACGAAAGCGCGAGTACCGGGCTTTATAGCATTTTCGTGGCTTACTCGTACTTTAAGCTCGTCGCCGCAATCCAAGACAACCGCGTAAAGCCGACTTTCGCCTTCGTAGCGTACCCATTCAACCGTACAGTTAGTTTCACTAAGTGTAGCATCTAAGCTTAAATCGTCAGGGCGTACCAACAAGTCTACGTTGCCGCTTGCACCTTGAAGCGGTGTGCCTGGCACATTACCAATATCAGTAACCACTGTTTTGTCTGTATTTGCTGCGCTGCTATCGAACGTCGCACTTAAGAAGCTCGCCTCGCCCATAAAACGCGCCACAAAACGGCTGGCAGGAGAAGAGTAACAGGCTTCAGGTGTGTCTAATTGCTCAAGCACACCTTTATTAAGTATACCCACTCTATCGCCAACGCTTAGCGCCTCTTCCTGATCGTGCGTTACCCAAATAGCAGGTACACCTGCTTTTTTTAAGGCATCGCGAATTTCCCAGCGCAAGCTGTCTTTTAGCGCAGCATCAAGGTTTGAAAGGGGTTCGTCAAGCAATACAAAGGAAGGCTCGTGAGCTAGCGTTCTTGCTAGCGCAACGCGCTGCTTTTGACCGCCAGAAAGACGTGCAGGTTTGGCGTCGCGAAAATTATCTAAGCCTAATAATTGAAGCCAATGATCGGCAAGCTTAGTGTCTTTTAAACGAAAGCAAACGTTCTGCTGAACGGTAAGATGAGGAAACAATGCAAAGTCTTGAAACACCATACCCACGTTACGCTTTTCAGGCGGAACATGTTTGTTTGCTGTACTCTCCCATTTACCTAGGCTCATCGCACCTTCTGAAATAGGAATAAGCCCAGCCAACGCTTGCAAAATGGTGGTTTTACCGCAGCCGGTTGGCCCCACCAGCATCAGGATTTCGTCTTGTCCAAGCTCAAGATTTAACTTGTCGACAACGCGGGTAGACCCATAATTCACAGACAAATTATTTACACTAAGCATTACGAACGATCATCCTCGGTAACGGTAAACTGGGCTTTTCTTTCGCCCGACAGCATGAGAATTAATCCCACACCTGATAATAAAACAAGTAAAAGCCCTGGCACGGCTGCGCGGCCAAAGTAACCCGCTTCGTAAACTCGCCACATATAGGTAGCTAAGGTTTCAAATCCTGTAGGTCCTAACATAAGCGTTGCAGGTAGTTCGCGCATGGCTTCTAAGAACACAAGCGCTGCACCCGCAATCATACCACGAAGGGTTAACGGCAGCGTAATTCGCATAAATGCCTCACGCGGGCTAGCGCCCAGCACGCGAGCAGCTTTTACCAGACCTGAATCAATATTCTCAGCCGTACTTCTTACACTTCCCACAGCAAGTGGGATAAAGCGCAGTACATAAGCCATCACAAGCAGACTTAACGTTTGATAGAGCGCGGGCAACTGCAGGCCAACATAAACAAGGGCTGTCCCCATTACGATACCCGGAACCCCAAAGCCAAAATAAGTAATGCGCTCCATAAAACGTCCAGCTTTTCCGGCAATAGCGGCGTGAGCCACCGGAATGGCTAGTAATACAGCAACAATTGCTGCAATAAATGACGCATGAGCTGAGTTCCACGCATAGCTAAATTCAAAACCGCCGGCGCCTTCTCGCACTAACCACAGCGTAAAAATAGCAAGGGGAAGTACAATAGCCATAAATACCACCGGCATAGTAGCCAGCAACATTAGGTTTCGCTGCCAGCGAGCAGGAAACAACGATAAATGCTTACCTGGGCGCTCTTGAGCGCCACTAATACGGCTTTCTATAAATAGAATAAGCCCAACAATAACCATTAGCTGAAGGCTCAGCATGGCGGCTTGACTAAGACCGAAGGCGTTATACTCAACAAAGATAACACGGGTAAAAGTGTCAAAGCCCATTATTGCAGGCGTACCAAAATCGGATAACGCATAAAGTGCAGCAAGGAGTGCCCCTGCGGCAACGCTATTCACAACACGCGGTAAAACCACTCGCCATAAGCTTGCGCCTAAGGTTAACCCTAACGTACGCGCCGCGTTAACCAAGCTTGCATCTAAACTCAGTAAGCTTGAACGGGTTGTCATCATGACGAATGGATAAGTATAAAGGCTCATGACCAGCGCAGAGCCCCAAAGGCCGCTGATAGGTGGAGTGCTAATTCCCAGCACATTTTCAATTTCGCCACCTGTGCCAAATGAAAAGTACATCGCAAATGCGCCAATGTAGCTTGGTAGTGCTAATGGCGCGGCAAGTAAAATGAGCCAAAACCGCTTAAATGGCATCTGCACATAAGCGGTTAAAAAGGCAAGCGGCACTCCGATAAGTACAGAGCCAATAATGGTAAGTACCACCAATGACACCGTGTTCGCTAGTACCCTTAGGTTATGGGTATCGAAAAGTTGCGCACTATCTTGAGCTAGAGAAAACAAAACGCCGACGGGCAATAAAGCCATCAGCGCGATAAGAAGTGCCAGTGGATACGACTTTGGCCAATTTGTCACAGTACGCCAACTTCCCTCATAAGATTAAGTGTAGGGCGTAAGTCAGCCAGTTTACGAAGGTCCATTTCAGGCGGTGACAGCGTACTTAGGTCAGCTAAGCCTTGCGGCTGTTCAACCCCTTGAACCAGAGGAATTTCGTAGGCTTCGCGAGCAAGATAAGACTGAACTTCGTGCGAAAGCAGGTAACGAATAAAGTTAACCGGCAAGTCACCGTCGCTCAATGCCACAATACCAGACGCATTTACTAGGCAACCTGCGTCGCCTTTACTGTACGCAAGCGCTACGTTTGCGTTCGGCTTACCCGATTTAAGGCGAAGTGTGTAATAGTGATTCGCGAAGCCAATATCGACTTCACCACGTTCAACGCCCATCACTACACCAAGTTCACCGGCGTACTTTTTTGCGTGCTTATTAATGCCTTTAAGCCATGATTTAGTGGCTTTATCACCCTCTAAAATGCGCATTGCAGTGACAAAAGACTGAAACGATGAGTAGGCTGGCGCCCAGCCAATTTTTAAATCGCTGTCGGCTAATGCCATCACGCTTTCAGGGATTTGCTCCGGTTTAACACGCTCAGTGTTATAAGGCAGTGTACGCACACGACCTGTTACCGGAGACCAGCTCGGGTACTGAAAATCTTCACGCAGCTGCGCAGTAAGGTCGTCTGGCAACGGCTTAGCCGCGCCAGCATCAGTAACCATGCCAATAGAGCCCGTGTCTACGGCCCAGAAAAGGTCGGCGCGTTTAACGCCTGCCTTAGTCTCAGCTACGATGGTGTTGGCTAATGCCGCAGAGCCGCCGCGTCTTATTTTAAGATTAAACTTTGGATTGCGCTTTTCGATGGCCTTTAGAACATTCTCGTACAAGCCACCTTCACCACGACCTAAGTAAAGTGTGAGATCACCTTCCAATTTAGGCAGTGACTCAACTGACACACTGCCTGTTTGTGTCATAGCGTGAGCAAAACTAAACGGCAAACCAGATAATGCACCGGCCGCTGCTAAGCCTTGTAAGAATGTTCTACGTTGCATACACCTTCCTTAAAATACGTCTTTACGACTTTGTTCTACTTCAACCAAAAGTGCGCGAGCGCGATCAAGTTTGGCCTGCATAGACTCTACGACCTTACGAACTGAATCAACGCCAGTGTCTTTTGAGATAGCTTGTGGAAGCGTTACGTTAAAGTCTTTCTCCAAGTCTTCAACCAAAGCTGCGTTTTTCGCAATCAAATCACCTTCCACACCTTCAAATCGTTGAAGGTAAGTATCGTGAACAAGTGTAGTTGCTACTTCGTGAAGCTGTTCCGCGTACTTAGCAACAACACGATCAAGACGTGTTTTAATATCGTCGATAACTTCAGGGCCTGTGGTAGGTTCTTTTTCGGTGGTTTGAACCTTGTTCACTAAGCCTTTCTTTTGATACTGGGACGCAAGTTTAACTGCGCCTAACGCCTGCCACAAGGCATGATTTAGCTTCTCTTGCTCTACGCGCACGTCTGCAACAGCCTTACCTTCATCAATGGCGACTTTCACACCATAAATACCTTGCCAAATAGAGGCGTAAATAGGCACATACTGGGTTTCAATAGCAGAGTGAAAATCCACCTCTTCCCAATACTCAATCAGTGCATCGGTCTTAAGCGATTTATCTTTTGCTTCATATGCATCAACAACACTGCCAAACTTGCTTTCTAACCAATGTACCTCTTCCGTATATTCGCCGATGTGCGCGTGAAGATTGTTCACGTGATCGCCAATGGCACCGTTAGCAAGCGCCTGAGAAGATAGCATCGAGAAAGTGACCGCAGAAGCCAGTACCAAAGCACTCATTTTTTTCAGTGTTGTTGTCATAATTATTCCTAAAACGTTTGTCTTTTCACGCAAATGATACTTATTATCATTAAGCAAGTAAAGGTAACTGAACGAGCCCACATGCTAAGTAACGTAGTGTGTTAGCCCCTATTTTTTCTGCACTTTCAACACAGAATACTGCATGTTAGTTCATTAACCTTCACTGAACGTACTGATATTCAACGCTATTTACAGAGCGCCAGATCATACATAGGTTACATTTTAATGAAAATGGCAACCAAGTATACGCTTAAGTCAATTAACCTATTCACAAACATCTAAACGAAAAAAACCCGCAACCTTAGTTGCGGGCTCTTGATATTATTAACGCCGTATTTTCGGTGTTACAGGCTATCTAGCATGGTTTGCGCATCGCTAACGTCGAAACGACCTGGGTCTTCAACGTTTAGCTTTTTCACTTCGCCATCTTCCACAAGCATTGAATAACGTAACGAACGCAAGCCGCCAAAATTGCCCGTGCTCATGTCTAAGCCAATTTGCTTGGTAAAGAAACCATTGCCGTCTGCCAGCATTATGATCTCTTCAGCATTGCTTGCTTTGCCCCATGCATCCATAACAAATGCATCGTTCACGCTTAAGCAAATAATACTATCAATACCTTTGGCTTTAAGCTTATCAGCAAGCGCTACATAGCCCGGTAAGTGGGCTTGAGAACAGGTCGGTGTAAATGCACCGGGTACCGCAAACAATACAACGCGTTTATCCGAAAACAGTTCGTTCGTTCCTGGGTTGGTTATTTCGCCGTTTTCTAAAAGGCTAAAATCTACTTCAGGCAAAGTGCCCCCAACTTGTATCATGCTACTCTCCTAGATTTTTTTGACACAAATACACATCAAATCTGTGTTTTTTGCTTTCAATAGCCATTGATGCTTTTATTCCTGCCAGCACGTCTGCACTGTTTGGGCGTTTCACCACTACCCGGTGCGTGGCTAGCTCTAGTGCTGGCGGTAACAGCGCATCTGCGTCTGGGTCATGACCAAGCAGTTGCTGAAACAGCCGCATTTCCTTTTTCACCAAGGCTGACTTCTTTTTGTGTGGGAACATGGGGTCTAAGTAAATAGCGTTCACATTCTCACCAGTGAAGTATTGCATTACCTCAGCACTATTTCCATGTTGAAGCGACATTTTAGCTGCAAGTTCCGGAAAACTAAGCGCTAATCTGCGAATACCATCTTCAAGCAAGGAGGCAACCACAGGCGATCGCTCTATCATTGTGACCTTGCAGCCAACGCTTACCAAAACAAAGGCATCACGACCTAGCCCAGGCGTTGCATCCACTACGTGCCATGCTTCATTGCCTTTAAGACCAATGGCCTTAACAATGGGCTCTTTGCGCCCACCGCCGTGCTGCTTGCGATACAAACTAGCCGGCGAAGCAAAATCAACCTCTACCGGATTCACTTTTTTCTCACCTGCGTCGGCAAGTCCAAGCACGCCGTTTTGTACCTGCAAATACAAGCCTTCGCTAGGCTTTTCACTACTGCTAATTACAGGAAAACCCCACTTTTCGCTGATTGCACTAATTAATGCAGCGTCATCGCTATTGGCGTCATCACAAATAATTAAAGGCACATGATTAAGCATGACCGTACTGCTCCTTATGCCCTATCCATCTATTAATGATGGCTTGAGCGTGAGAGGGGTATTTGTCCCAAAGGGTATAGGCAATTTCCTGAACCTTAGGGATAAGAGCGGCGTCGCGTACTAGGTCTGCTATTTTAAGCTCGGCCATCCCCGTTTGCTTAGTACCCATAAATTCACCCGGGCCACGAATTTCCAAATCGCGCTGGGCAATATAAAACCCGTCGTTAGATTCGCGCAATACGCCAAGGCGCTGAGTCGCGGTTTTCGATAGTGGGCTCTGGTACATAAGTACACACTGACTTTCTACCGCACCACGCCCTACTCGGCCTCTAAGCTGGTGAAGCTGCGCTAAACCCAATCGTTCAGGGTTTTCAATGATCATGATGCTGGCATTAGGTACGTCTACACCAACTTCAATAACGGTAGTCGCTACCAGTAAATCCAACTTTCCTTCTTTAAAGTCGGCCATAACCTGCGCTTTTTCAGCAGGCTTTAAACGCCCGTGTACCAAACCAACGTGTAAGTCTGGCAGCGCAGTACGAAGGGTAACCGCAGCGTCTTCAGCGGCCTGACATTCCAACACTTCCGACTCATCAATTAGCGTACACACCCAATAGGCTTGGCGGCCGTTTTCTTTACAAGCCTGACGTACTCGCTCTATCACATCGGCGCGGCGTGTATCGGGTAGTACCACAGTTTGCACCGGTGTTCTGCCCGGTGGTAACTCATCAATAACCGAGGTGTCTAAATCGGCATAAGCTGTCATGGCCAACGTTCTTGGAATAGGCGTCGCCGTCATAATTAGCTGATGAGGGTAGCGACCTTGCTGCTCGCCTTTATCGCGCAGAGCCAAACGTTGATGTACACCAAAGCGGTGTTGTTCATCTACAATAACCAGCGCTAACTGCTGGTAGTTCACGCTCTCTTGAAAGATGGCGTGAGTACCCACCAGCATTTGAATATCGCCTGCTTCTAAGCGCGCTAATACTTCGTTGCGGGCTTTGCCTTTCAGCTTGCCGGCAAGCCAACCTACTTCAATACCTAAAGGTTCTAGCCAGCCACGAAAGTTATTGGCATGCTGTTCTGCCAACAGCTCAGTAGGTGCCATTAACGCTACTTGGTGCCCCGCACCAATGGCTGATAGCGCGGCCAGTGCCGCAACTAAGGTTTTGCCCGACCCTACATCGCCTTGTACAAGGCGCATCATAGGCCGCGCATGCCGCATATCTTTTTGAATATCTTCCACTACCCGAGCCTGTGCACCAGTTGGTGAGAATGGCAGTTGAGCGAGCATTTTATCGATAAGCGGCTGATTCACCTTAATAGGAATACCAGGCTGCGCGTCAGATAGCTTGCGTACTTTCAACACACTTAGGTGGTGTGACAATAACTCTTCCAGAATTAACCGATACTGAGCAGGGTGCAGCCCCTCTTCCATTTCGTGTACGTCTACATCGGGTGGTGGGCGATGCACCAAATGAAGCGCCTCATTAAGGCTAATTTGGTCATCGTAAATACCGTCGGGCAGTAAGTCGGCCAGCGCGCCTTTATCTAGTAGTTTTAAGGCCTGATCAGTTAAATTGCGAAGGGTTAACTGCTTAACACCGTCTGTGGTGGGGTAAACTGGCGTTAGTGATTCTTCAGTGGGGGGCGCGTCTTTGTCCACTAATTTAAATTCGGGGTGCATCATTTCAATGCCCCACTTGCCAGTACGCACTTCTCCGAAACACCGCACCGTGTTTCCTGGCGTCATAATAGACCGCTGCACTGCACCAAAGTGGAAAAAGCGTAAGGTTATGGTACCCGTACCGTCGCTAAGCTTAACCACCAGCATGCGCTTTTTTCCGTACTGAATGTCGGCGCTCATTACCTCGCCCTGCACGCTTACATGGGTAAACGGGCGGCACTCTGCCACGCTATAAATACGGGTTCTGTCTTCGTAGCGGTGAGGAAGATGAAACAGAATATCTTGAAGGGTAAACAAACCTATTTTGTTAAGCTTTTCTGCCACCTTTGCGCCTACGCCTTTAAGCGCAGTAATGGGGGTAGTGGCCAGTGCTTGCATCAAGCGATATCCTTCTTTTGGAACATTAACTATTTAACCTTTGAATTGGCACAAGCTGGTGTTATTCAACGTGTTATAGGAAAAGAAGTGTAAAGGATTGTTGAGGGGTTGGCGAGTACGCTTTAGGCCAGTTTTTTACGCTGGCCCTATACAAGTAAGAGCAAAACTAAAAGTGCAACCAATAGGTTAGGCCCTAGTCGGCCTCTAGCGCGTTTGCTTCTGCTTTTGTGATCTGCATTTCTTTCCACCAGCTATCGTCGGCATCCACTTCACCAATGGCGTTAATAGCAGGCAAAGGCAAACCTTTGCGTTGGCAAAGTTTATACAAACGCGGGTACCCATTTTGAAAGGCTAATGCTTGGCACTCTTCTTCTGGTAACTGCTGGGTATTATACATACCTGCAATAGTACGTTGGCGCTGGGCTTCGTAAAGTACTAACGCTGCGGCTACCGATACGTTCAACGACTGCACCATGCCCATCATAGGAATAACAATGTCATGGTCGGCCATCGCTTTTGCTTCATCCGTAGCGCCATATTTCTCTTGCCCGAATAAAATAGCGGTAGGCTTGGTATAGTCGATATCACGAAAGTCTATAGCGGTATCAGATAAATGGGTAACTAATACCTGCATACCCTGCCCTTTAAGTTCCGCCATCGCATCGTTGATATTGTCGTGATTAGTTTGACGCACCCATTGCTGACTGCCCATGGCCGAACCACGGCGAAACTGATACTTTTTTTCCCACACAGTGTGAACGCGATGAATACCCACTGCATCACAAGTTCTCACTACTGCAGATACGTTATGCGGCTTGTGTACATTTTCAAGGCAAACCGTAAGATCGGTTTGCCTTCTTTCCAGCACTTGTCTTATGCGCTGGTAACGCTCAGGTGACATGGCTTACTCCGGCAGTTCCATTACACCATCAATTTCAATTTGTGCACCTTTAGGCAATGCAGACACCTGAACGGCTGCGCGCGCTGGGTAAGGTTTGGTAAAGTAACGGCTCATGATCTCATTAACCGTTGCAAAGTGACCTAGGTCGATAAGGAAGATGTTCACCTTCACTAAGTCATTTGTAGTGCCGCCCGCAGCGTCACACACCGCTTTAATGTTCTCAAAAACTTGTACAGCTTGCGCTTCAAAGTCGTCAGAAACCATTTCCATAGTTTCAGCAACAAGAGGAATTTGACCTGAAAGATAAACGGTAGTACCTGCTTTAACCGCTTGGCTGTAAGTACCAATAGCAGCAGGTGCCTTATCGGTCTGAATAATAGACTTAGACATAGTAGTTCCTAAATAGTGTAGTAATTAGTGTCGTGATTGACTATGACGAGACACTCTTTGAACTTCCGGCATGGTACGTATTTTCTTCATTACGCGAGCCAAGTGCACACGGTTGTGCGTGGTAAGTTCAAGGTCAATAAAGTAGATATTACTCTCTTTCTCTTCAGTTTGCAGACCAATGATATTGGAATCGCACCCTGAAATGGTGTTCGTTAAAGTTGCCAGTGTGCCCTGATGGTTAAACAACTCTATACGCAGTGACGCTTTAAATTCGCCTTGCGGGTTGTCGTCCCACTGCATGGGCAGCACGCGCTGAGGTTCTTCTCGCGTAAGCTTGCGAATATTGTTACACCCAATTTGGTGAATAGTCATACCGCGACCGGGGCTTAAAACCGCTACAATTTCATCGTCTGGAATAGGATGGCAACAACGAGAATAGTGAACAAGCAGGCCTTCTGTGCCGCGAATAGCCACATTACCTTTCTTGTCTGATAAGTCTGTTGTGCTTTCACCCAATAAACGGCGCGCTACAATTGCGCTTAGCTCGTTACCAAGCCCGATATCTACTAGCAAATCGTCAAAATTAGCATGCTTAGTTTCGGCCACCACACGTTCGATATCTTCGTTTGGAATATCGTCTAGTTTAACGCTGCCTAACGCATGACGAAGTAGACGGTTACCCATGTTCACCGCTTCTTGAGAATGCTGTTTACGCAGATACTGGCGAATACGGGTACGCGCACGAGCGCTCACCACAAAGTTTAGCCAGTTCGCATTTGGCTTCGCTTTCGGCGAGGTAATAATTTCCACGGTTTGACCGTTTTCAAGCGGCTTACTTAAGCTGAAGTTTCTGCGCTCTACGCGCACACCTACACAGGTATTACCTACATCAGAGTGTACGGCGTAGGCAAAGTCGACAGCGGTCGCACCAGTCGGTAATTCAATAATTCGCCCGTCTGGAGTAAATACGTAAATTTCATCAGGGAACAGATCGGTTTTTACCGATTCGATGAATTCAAAGGATGAGCTGGCCGACTGCTGAAGCTCAAGCAGGCTTTGCATCCACTTGCGCGCTCGAAGCTGTGCAGTGGTGCCATTATCGCCAGGTTCTTTGTAAAGCCAGTGCGCCGCTACCCCTTTATCTGCCATTTGGTCCATTTCCTGGGTTCGAATTTGAATTTCCACAGGAATGCCGTGCGGGCCAATTAATGACGTATGCAACGACTGATAGCCGTTGGTTCGAGGGATAGCGATATAATCTTTAAAACGGTTTTCAATAGGCTTGTACAGCCCATGCATAGCACCAAGGGCGCGATAACAGTTATCTACCGATTGAACAACGATGCGAAACGCATAAATATCCATTACCTCATTGAACATCAGTTCTTTGTTTTTCATTTTGCGGTAAATGGAATACAAGTGTTTTTCGCGACCCAGTACATTCGACTCAATTTGATAGGCGTCTAAACGAGTGTTCAGCTCTTCGCGAATGTTTTCGATAATCTCTTTACGATTACCGCGGGCCTGGCGCACAGCAGACTTTAGTGCGCGATGGCGCATTGGATACATGGCCTGAAAGCCTAAATCTTCAAGCTCATTTTTAATATCGTGAATACCCAAGCGGTGGGCAATTGGCGCATAGATTTCTAGCGTTTCTAGCGCAATGCGGCGGCGCTTGTCCGGTCGTAATGACCCGAGTGTGCGCATGTTGTGCGTGCGATCAGCAAGCTTGATAAGAATAACCCTGATGTCTTGCACCATGGCCATCATCATTTTACGGAAGTTCTCCGCCTGCGCTTCCTGTTTAGTGCTAAACGCGAGTTTATCTAGCTTACTTACCCCTTCTACCAGTTCAGCAACGGTATCGCCAAAAGCTTCGGCTAAGTCTTCTTTGCTGTAATGGGTATCTTCAATAACGTCGTGAAGGAGTGCTGCCATGATCGTTTCGTGATCAAGGTGCATGTCAGCCAAAATACCGGCGACGGCAACTGGGTGAGTAATGTACGGATCGCCGCTTGAACGCATTTGTCCGTCATGCGCTTCTTGCGCAAGCACAAAAGATTCTTGTACCAACTGAACGCGGTCGGCTGGTAAGTACTCTAAAACTTTCTGCTTTAAACCTTCAAACAAATACACAGTGAAGCGTGACCCTTATCTAACGTTACAACCCTAAGAATACGTTTAATTGTGCAAGAAGCCAATACGCCAAAAGTAAAGCGCCAGTGCTTTTTTCAAAGCACTGGCGCTAAAATACCGATAAAACCGTTAAAAAGAGGTTTTATTGATCAGATAGGATGTTTGCTACTGATGTAAATTCAGCATGTTCTTGCTGCTCTTGAGCTTGAAGTTCTGCTTGTTCAAGCGTAGCAGCCGTTACCAAACCTTCTTCAATTTCACGAAGTGCTGTAACAGTTGGCTTATCGTTTTGAACGTCAACCATAGGATCTTTGCCTTCAGTGGCAATTTGACGTGCACGGCGTGCAGCAACAAGCACTAGGTCAAAGCGGTTACCAATTTTATCTACGGCATCTTCTACAGTTACGCGAGCCATGTATTTCTCCGAAAATTAGGTTGAGCAAGTTATTCAAAAAACGGCCGCGTAGTATACACAGATACGTGGCGCGATCCTAGCGTTTTGTTTGAATTTGAAGCAGTCAGATCATGCAATTTATGCAGCGATCGTTCGATGCTAAAACAAAACACGTATTGTTAAGTTAAGCTTACGCGCTACCGAGCAGTTCGTCCAATAGCACTTGATGGCGCATTTGTTGTTTTCCCGTGCGAAGTCGCTGTGCTGTAACGATGGCTTCCAAATCGTTTAACGCAGTCGCAAAGTCGTCGTTGATAATTACACTATCAAATTCATTAAAATGAGACATTTCAGCTACAGCTTGCGCCATACGCCCTGCAATGACTTCTTCACTGTCTTGACCGCGATTATTTAAACGCTGCTCTAGCACGTCGAGTGAAGGCGGAAGAATGAAAATACCGCATGTGTCTGGCATAAGCTTTTTGACTTGGCGCGCGCCCTGCCAATCGATATCTAAAAATACGTCAATACCACGGTGCAAAGTTTGTTCAATCGTCACGCGGGATGTGCCGTAATAATTGCCAAATACTTCTGCGTATTCAAAAAACACACCCTGTTCAATCAGCGCTTCAAACTGCTCTCGACTCACAAAATGGTAGTGCACACCGTCGACTTCACCCGGACGAGGTTGACGTGTTGTATGAGATACAGACACCTGCATTGGCGTAGCTGTATTGCTTTCATACTTTTCCATTAGCGCCTTTATAAGGCTTGATTTTCCTGCTCCAGAAGGAGCTGCAAGAATGAATAAGTTGCCGAGTAGTGAAGCCATAGGGTATTAAAATTCTTTCAAAATGTGGTGATTTCAAGTGGCAATGATAGCATATTAAGCGGTTGTGCCGTACCTTTCATTGCATAGTGAAAACTTGGTTCACTCTCATCAAGCTTATGCCGATGGGTTACCACAGCAAAAATTAATGGGGTCAGAGTACTTTTTCTGGCCCTAAATGTACTCTGACCCCAAAACTAGGAAATAAAGCATGACTCAGCAACTTCTGCCGTGCGTAGAGATAAACCCATCCACTACGCCTGATGCCTGCGTTATCTGGCTTCACGGTCTTGGCGATTCAGGCCATGGTTTTGCGCCTATTGTGCCCGAGCTAAAACTGCCCGAATCAATGGCGGTTAAATTTCTCTTTCCTCACGCTCCAGAACGCCCTGTGACTATCAATGGCGGCATGAGAATGCGCGCTTGGTACGATATCAAATCGTTAGATTTTGAAAGCCGTGCGGACTTAGAGGGTGTAAAAGAGTCGGCTGCTCAGGTAGAAGCGCTTATCGAAGCACAAATTGAAAGTGGCATTCCTAGCGAACGTATTGTACTTGCAGGATTTTCTCAAGGCGGTGTTATTGCTCTGCACTTAGCACCTAGATATGCCAATAAATTTGCAGGTGTTATCGCTCTATCTACTTATATGTGCGAGCCATCACTTCTTGGAAGCGAAGCAAAAGACACAAACCGCGAAACGCCAATTATGATGGCACATGGTGAGCAAGACGAAGTGGTGCCGGTATTTATGGGCAATGCTGCGTTCAAAACGCTGAGCGAAAGTGGCTTTAATGCCACGTGGCAGACTTACACCATGCAGCACAATGTTTGTATGCAAGAGCTTAACGACATAAGTGCGTGGCTTCAAAAAGTTCTAGGGTAATGCCTTAAGAGCCTGTTGGCCCTTGCTGCAAATTACGTTCATATAATAAAGATCAACAGCCTCTGGTATTTAAACAAAAGAAAAAGCTGGTGCAGCAACAAAAGCCAGCTTTCTTCTTAGCGTGAGTGGGTACACGTCTGTCGATTAAAAAGTCGCGCCTTCCGTCTCTTCTTTATTTCACGTTTATTCCAAAACTATTCGACGACTCTGTTGCGCCCCGCATTTTTAGCTTTGTAAAGGTTGTCATCGGCCTGCTTCAAACAAGCGTGCAAGTTTGTATCAGTAAGCGCTGTGGCTACACCAAAGCTTGCGGTTATCGAGTGATTAACATCACCTTCTACAAACGGGTTAGCTTCAACCACCTTCCTCATTTTTTCTGCTAATTTTACCGCTTGGCTCAACGTCGCATGAGGGAATAAGACCAAAAACTCTTCACCACCGGTTCTTGCCACCACGTCAGTAGTTCTTACTGCTTCTTTCATTAGGCGAGTGATATGTATAAGCACTTCGTCACCAATATCGTGGCCATAGGTATCGTTGATTGTTTTGAAATGGTCAATATCTACCACCACCGCACTTAAAGGGAAATGAGCACCGGGATCTTGCATTGCGCGTTCAAAAAAAACAGCCTCAAGGAATCGCCGGTTAGGAAGTTTTGTAAGCGGATCGGTATTAGCCTGACGCATGCGCTCTAAATTTTCACGCAGCATTTCTTTTCTGCTTTGATGCCAGAAATTTTCACCTATAAAGGCGACGCAAATAAAACAGAACGTAGCGATTAAGAAGCGGGAAACATGCTCTGCTGGGTACTCAGCCACTATTTTTTCTTGATTGTAGAGCATAAAAATAGCGATACCCATGGTTACTGCTACGTAAACCATGGCGGGCTTGAAACGCACAACAACTATCTGAATAAAAAGCAGGGGAAAAATAAAATAAAGCCCAGTGTTATTGAGCCCGCCGGTATAAACCAAGCCGTTTATGGTAAATGCTACCACTAAGCCTGCTAAATAATAGAAGACATCGACGCGAGGGAACATATGGGATAACGCCACATTGGCGTACACAAAAGCAGCTGACCCCGCCAGCGTTCCAACGAGCAATGGGTTGTTTGTGCCCATGTTGATCCACGCCATAAACGCCATAATGGTGCCACCAACATAAGATATGAAATATAGCGTTAAGCGCCTTCGTTTTGCTTCCGCTTCATCTTGCTGAGCACTTCTAAGTAATTGACGCAACGACGAACTGTCCATAAAAAGACTTATCTCCGCATTTAAAACTAATTGACCATTATTCCTTTCAGCATAGACTGAATGTCTAATAATAACCAAGGAGAAAACTGCGCCTAATTTCAAACATTAATACAGAAAATGCGTATACTACGGGGTATATCGTATGACGTTTTGTGATACATCGTTTTAGTTTCTTTTAATATAGTTTGGAATAGCCATGAGTCACCTCAACACTACCCGCACCGTTCGAATTGCTACTAGAAAAAGTGCTTTAGCGCTTTGGCAAGCAGAGTATGTGAAGGCAAAATTGTTGGAGCATTATCCGTCAATGACCGTTGAGCTTGTGCCTATGAGCACGCAGGGCGACAAAATTTTAGATACACCTCTGGCGAAAATTGGTGGTAAAGGACTTTTCATAAAAGAGCTTGAAATTGCCATGCTTGAAGGCCGTGCCGATATTGCCGTGCACTCTATGAAAGACGTACCGGTTGAATTTCCTGAAGGTTTTGGCCTTCACGCTATTTGTGAGCGAGAAAACCCGTTCGACGCTTTTGTTTCAAATAACCACGACAGTTTAGATGCCCTACCCCAGGGCGCAGTAGTAGGTACGTCTAGCCTTCGCAGACAGTGCCAAATTCGCAAGTATCGCCCTGACCTTATCATCAAGGACCTGCGCGGAAACGTGAATACTCGTCTAGCCAAGCTAGACGCAGATGAGTACGACGCCATTATCTTAGCTTCTGCTGGCCTTATTCGCCTTGAAATGGAATCTCGTATTCGCATGCCGTTACCCGCTGATATTTCACTACCCGCCGTTGGACAAGGTGCCGTAGGTATTGAGTGCCGTAACGACGATGAAGAGCTAATTAAGTTGCTACAGGCGCTGAACCATACGGACACCAATACACGCGTTACTGCGGAACGCGCCATGAACGAGAGATTGGAAGGCGGCTGCCAAGTACCTATTGGTAGCTTTGCCACGCTTGATGGCGATGTGCTGACACTAACCGGCATGGTTGGTAAGCCAGATGGTTCAGAACTGCTCTTTGCTTCTGCTACAGCGTCGCGAGAAAAAGCCGCAGATATTGGTGTTGAAGTAGCGGAATCCCTTCTTGAGCAAGGTGCCGGTGAAATCTTAAAGGCGCTTTATAACTAAGTTATAGTTTGTCGAATGCGTGCAGGTTTACGCAGTAAAATAAAAGGATGAAAATTCGATAGTATGTTGCTGTTTACACGCCCACTGCCAAAGTTAAAAGCAAGTGCTTCTGCCTTTGAAAAAGCCGGAATTGACGCGGTAGGCGTTGCCACGTCTAACATCATTGATATTTCGTCTGAAAGAAAAGCTGCTGCAGAATTTTTAGCGTCAAATGCAGTAAACGCAATTGTTGTTACCAGCGTATATGCTGTAGACACCGTTATTGAAGGCTTACGCGAAACGGCTAACGAATTACCATTGATCATAGCTGTGGGCGATGCCACTGCACGAAAATTACAAGCGGGACTTCAGGCGTTTTCATCGGCGCAGGTTGCTATTCCCGAAGCCCATACATCCGAAGGTATACTGGCAATGCACCAACTTAATGAGGCAAACTGTCAGCATGTCGTTATCATTAAGGGTGAAGGTGGGCGCGACGCCATAGCCACTGGATTAGACGAAAAAGGTATTTTAGTGAATAGCTTTTGCGTTTATAAGAGAGAGCAACTTACAAGCCCAATTTACACAAAACGGTGGAAAATGGGCGAAGTTAGCGGCATTATCGCTACAAGCGAAGCAATGGCACTGCAACTAATTGCGCAATTTGGCCAAGCACTTAAATCTATTAAATGGTTAACAGTGAGCGACCGAATTGCCAAAACCCTTACTAGCCAAGGCATTAAAGAGGTAGCGGTTTGTCAGCGAGCCACCGATCAGGCACTCATCGCCTGGGTAAAGGATAACTGGGAGTATTGAATGGCCAACAACAATGAAAGTAGCCCACAAAAAGAGGAACTCGTGAAAGTGGAAGCTAAAAAAGACGTTATCGAATCTTCTGCCACGCACAGTGAATCAACACCATCGGGTGCTGCTAAAAAGAAATCGTCGGGAAATGGTCTACTGTGGTTTGTTGTAATCATCCTTTTCCTTATTGTGCTTGGTATGGCTGGCGCAGGTTACTGGTATTACATGCAGCAACAGTCGGCAAGCAAGGACTCTGAATCTGCACTTCAAACGACGACCTCTCAGCTAAACACTATTGAGCGTGAGCGCGCTGGTCTTGTTGCCTCTATCGACAAAGTAGCTCGCACCAACCAGACGTTAGAAAGCACGGTAGCCGAGTTAAAAGCGCAAAACGAAAAGCTGACGCTGCAAGCTGAATCGACTCTTGAACAACTAAATAATATGGAAGGTCGCCGCCCGGCAGACTGGCTCATTGCTGAAGCTGATTACTTAGTTCGCATGGCAGGCAGAAAGCTTTGGTTAGAAAACGACGTACGCACAGCAATTTTGCTGCTAGTTAACGCAGATAAACGCTTAAAGTCATTGGCCGACCCATCGGTACTTCCGGTTCGCGCAAACCTTGCAGAAGATATTCAAACCTTACAACAGCTCAACCCTGTATCACAAAGTTCCATCGCTCTCGCGCTTACGGGTATGATTGCTCAAATTGACAAATTGCCACTTGATACCTTCGAAAAACCAGAAGACGCCAATGCAGAAGACACAACCTTATCGGAGTCTGCTGACGACTGGCAAGAGAACCTTGCAAAGGTGTGGCGTTCACTGGTGAACGATTTTCTTACTATAAAAACTATTGAGGGCCCGGTTGAACCGGTGCTTTCACTAGAAGCCCAGTTCCTAGCAAAAGAGCAGCTTCGTCTGCAGCTTATGCACGCGCAAACCGCCGCGCTTCAGGGCGATGCAGGGCTTTACAACCAGTCGCTTCAATACGCTCAAACGTTAATTATTGAAAAGTTCGACACCGAAAAAAGCCAGGTAACGGGTTTTGTAGATGCACTACAAAACCTCATTGCTACCGATGTATCGCGCCCAATACCTACAGAGCTAGCGTCACAAAAACCGCTAGAGCGTTTATTGGATAGCCGCGTTAAGCAGGTGTTCGGACAAGGAGCAAGTGCACTATGAAATGGTTAGCTATTGCCCTTGCGGTATTAGCCGCATTCGTTGTTGCACTAATTGTTGGCCCAATGTTGTTAGGCGATAAGGGCTACGTACTAATATCACTGGGTAACACCGCTGTTGAAATGACGGTGATTAGCTTTTGTATTTTAGTGATAGGTGCCGTCATTGCCTGGTACGTACTATCTCGACTGGTATTGTGGGCGTTAAGCCTGATCACAGGTTCACATAAATGGTTCGGCACCTTAGGTGAGCGCAAACGTAAGCGTGCGTTTTACGACGGCTTACACGCAATGGCTGCAGGTGATTTTGATACGGCTCAAAAGGCGCTAAGCAAAACCACCAACGGCGATTTCGAAGGCGTTAACTATTTGGCGTCAGCGCAAATTGCTTTTGCCAATAACGATTTAGCCAAAGCCCGTTATTTCCTTGTTCAGGCAACTGACTTTCCAAAAGCGAAAGTAGCCGCAACGGTCATGCACGCGCGTATTGATATGGCTGAAGAAAAATACGATGCGGCATTAGAGAAACTTAACGAGCTTGACGAGCAAGAGCGTGAAAACAAGCAAGTTGTGCAGTTAAAAGCGCAAATTCTTGCCAAGCTAGGTAAATGGCAAGTACTTCAAGAGAATTTGTCAGGCTGGCGTAAAGCATTGCCCAAAGCAGACTACACTACATGGAGCCAGCGCATCGCCAAGGGTAAGTTTGCCGAAATTGCCAGCAAACAAGGCGCTGTCGAGCTTAAATCGTATTGGGAAACCCTACCTCGTAAGCTTCGTCACGACGATGCTTACCGCGCGGCCTACATTCAACAGTTGCTTGACCAAGGTATGCATGCCGACGCACAGAATTTGCTAGTTGAATGGCAAAAACGTGGCCCGAATAGCGCCCTGTTTCCGCTGTTCACGCAGCTTAATATTCCTGATGCATCGCCATCACTACGACTGCTTGAAAGCTGGATAAAGCAAGACGAAGAAAACGTGTCGCTATACTCCACGCTAGGCCAAGTTGCATTCAATTCCGGCGATGATGTGTTGGCGGAAAAAGCCCTGCTTAAAGCCACTAAAATGAAGTCGCGCAAAGAAGACTTATTGCTGCTGTCTGCAATTAGCGAACGCAAGCACGACACAGCCACTGCACTTCAGCTTTACAAGGAAGGTCAGCAGCTAGCAAGCTAGATGAATATTCATTTAGCTTTCTGGTAGTACTTGTATTACCCGTAAAATTGAAGATATAGTAAAAAGGAATTCTCAATTCGGGTTGTTTCAACCACAACCCGAATTGACTTAAACAACTTGTCGGAGTGCTTCACTGTTAATCCAGTAAGCTGAGACCGCGAAAGTGGGATCCGTAGAACCTGATCAGGCTAATACCTGCGAAGGGAACAAGAAAATACAATGTGCACAATGTTAAATCGTGATTTAGCGTTGTGAAGCGAAGTTGTTTTGCTGTTGATGATACAAACACACCCATTACGGTGCTGCTCGTCACTCAAGGTAAACTGTTTAAGTTTATCGCCAAGTCATCATCAACGGTGTAAAGGGCTGCAATCACCAGAACCTTTACCAACAATCTCGCTAAAGTAACGGGATTATCCCCTTCTACACTTACACTTTGTATTCTCCTTCACTCCTGACAAGCATTTTTAGAACCTAAATTTACAAGGTAAAATGCTATGTCGAACAGACGCGAACAGCGCCAACAAGCACAACAAGCACAACAATTCATTAATGAACTTGCGGGCGAAGCTTACCCAAATTCAACACGCCACTACGAGTGTGGCAGCCGTGACGATATTCGTGTGGCCATGCGCCTTATTCACCAACACGACAGTTTAGTGGGTGGAACAGAAGACAACCCTATTTTAGAACCAAATCCGCCAATTCCTGTTTACGACACTTCAGGCCCCTACGGCGACCCACAAGAAAACATAGATGTGCACAAAGGCCTAGCTCCGCTTCGCCAAAAGTGGATTGAAGAGCGTAGCGATACCCTTGAATTAGAGGGCGTTTCGTCAAGCTTTGCAAAAGAGCGTGAAAACGACATATTTACCGAAGACTTCCGCTTTATTCGCAGCCGCAAACCACTAAAAGCAAAAGCAGGCAAAAACGTTACCCAGCTTCACTACGCAAGGCAGGGCATCATTACCCCTGAAATGGAATACATTGCCATTCGCGAGAATATGGGGCGCCAAGCCATTAAAGATGCCGAACTGACGCAGCAGCACAAAGGCGAACACTTTGGTGCGAATTTACCCGATACCATCACGCCTGAATTTGTACGCCAGGAAGTGGCCGCAGGCCGCGCCATTATTCCATGCAACATCAATCACCCCGAGTTAGAACCAATGATTATAGGGCGTAACTTTCTAGTAAAGATTAACGCAAACATTGGTAATTCAGCAGTAACCTCGTCTATTGAAGAAGAGGTAGAAAAGCTGGTGTGGTCAACGCGCTGGGGCGCCGATACCATCATGGATTTATCTACCGGCAGAAACATTCACGAAACCCGAGAGTGGCTGCTGCGAAACAGTCCAGTTCCTCTTGGCACCGTCCCCATTTATCAAGCGCTAGAAAAAGTAAACGGTGTAGCCGAAGATCTAACGTGGGACATGTTTAAAGACACCCTAATTGAGCAAGCCGAACAAGGCGTAGACTACTTCACCATTCACGCTGGCGTGCTGCTTGAGTACGTACACCTTACCGCAAAGCGGGTAACCGGCATTGTATCGCGCGGCGGTTCGATAATGGCAAAGTGGTGCTTAAGCCACCACCAACAAAGCTTTCTGTATGAGCACTTTCACGATATTTGCGAAATTTGCGCTAAGTACGATGTTGCGCTGTCGCTAGGTGATGGCCTGCGCCCTGGTAGCGTAGCTGACGCTAACGACGACGCGCAATTCTCTGAATTACGTACCCTTGGAGAGCTGACGAAAATTGCATGGGAGTACGATGTTCAGGTAATGATTGAAGGCCCGGGACATGTGCCAATGCATATGATTAAAGCGAACATGGAAGAGCAGCTTAAGCACTGCCACGAAGCACCGTTTTATACCCTTGGCCCCCTCACCACCGATATCGCTCCTGGCTATGATCACTTCACTTCAGGTATAGGTGCCGCCATGATTGGTTGGTATGGCTGCGCAATGCTGTGCTATGTAACACCTAAAGAGCATTTAGGCCTACCTAACAAAGAAGACGTTAAACAGGGGCTGATCACCTACAAAATTGCAGCCCACGCTGCCGACTTGGCAAAAGGCCACCCAGGTGCACAAATTCGCGACAACGCCATGTCGAAAGCTCGCTTTGAATTCAGATGGGAAGACCAGTTCAATTTAGCTCTCGACCCTCATACCGCGCGCGCTTATCACGATGAAACCTTGCCGCAGGCGTCTGGCAAAGTTGCGCATTTCTGCTCTATGTGCGGCCCTAAATTTTGCAGTATGAAAATTTCTCAGGAAGTGCGCGATGTGGCTAAACAAGCAGAGCAGCAAAAGTTTGAGAAAGAAAAAGGTATGAAAGAGATGGCCCAGGCATTCAACCAGTCTGGCGCAGAGCTTTATCACACTGCAGATAGCAAGGTAGAGCTACCATGATGGCGAAAGCGTCCATAAGCCCTGCATCCAACAACCTCACCACTGCACTTCCTGTGGTGTGGTGTGTGGGAGGTGTTGACTGTAGCGGTGGTGCGGGCGTTACCCGCGACGCCATTACATTGGCCGATCTGAACATCCATGCTTGTGTGCTCACTACACAGCTTACCGTGCAGTCCAACTCAATCATGCTTAGTAAGGAAAGCATGTGCGCGTCGGCATTGAATCAACAGTGGCAGGTGCTGTTTGAAGATACCCCACCACGCGCTATTAAAATTGGCGCTATTGCTAATGATGAGCAAGCGCTGTTGTTGTGTGCACGTATTCAAAAAACATCTAACCCTCGCCCCTTCGTTGTATGGGACCCTGTGCTGTCTACCTCGTCAGGTGGCGTGCTGAGTGAGTTAAGCGAAAGCGTAGTTGACGAACTGTTGAATACGGTAGATATCGTTACGCCAAATATCGATGAGCTTGCGTGGCTCACCCATTTGCCTGTTGTCGATGAAGCGAGCTTGCTAACTGCAATCAATCGGCTAAGGGGTAAAGGCGCAAAGAGCGTTTACGTTAAGGGCGGTCACGCCCACTGGCAAAAAAACGTGAGCGATATTTTTGTTTGCGCCTCTCACACTCTTCGTTTTAGCCAGCCGAAATACGCTAACGGCAACCTTCGCGGCACAGGCTGCATGTTAGCCAGCGCATTAGCGGCATTCATTGTGCACGACTACTGCATTGAAGACGCACTTACTCTTGCTAATGCTTACGTCAGCGAAGTTCGCAACCATACACTACCAAAGCAATGCGCAGCGGCTAACGCAAACGCCATAAGTAACGAATTAACCGCCTACTTTGCACGAACCAACGGCTTTCCCGCAAAACCAGAGAGCTTTCCGCTGGTGACCTTTCAGCAACGTGGCGCCACTGCTAATGAAAAAGAGCGGGATAAGGATACCCTTCTTGAAGCCTCGTCTTGTAAAGAAGCTCATTTTCCTGCACTTACTCATACTCATTTAGGCATCTACCCTGTAGTGGATAGTGTGCAATGGATAGCCCGCCTCTGGCCAACGGGCGTAAAAATCATGCAGCTGCGGGTTAAGCAAGGCTCCCAAGAAGACATTCGTCAGCAAATAAAAGAGGCAATAGAATTGGTGAAACACACCGACTGCCAATTATTCATTAATGACTATTGGGAGCTGGCCATAGAACTCGGGGCTTACGGTGTGCACTTGGGGCAAGAGGATATCGACACCGCAGACCTAAACGCCATCCGCAGTGCGGGTTTACGGCTTGGAATATCGACGCACGGCTTCGCTGAAATTCAACGTGTTCGCGCTTTAAACCCGACTTACATTGCCCTTGGTCATATCTTCCCCACCAATACCAAAGACATGCCTTCGAAGCCCCAAGGTGTAGCACGTTTAGAAAAGTATGTGCAGCTTTGCGATGGCATTCCCACCGTTGCTATTGGTGGTATTAACTTATCGCGCATAGGCGATGTAGCTAAAACCGGCGTTAACGGCATTGCTGTGGTAAGTGCAATCACTCAGGCAGCACACCCGCTAAAAGCCTACCAAGCATTGGTTCAGGAGGCTGGGTTTGCTTAGTCATTCAGCTACTCATTCACTTAGTCACTCAGTGGGCCAGCAGTTAGCGCATCAGGATATACGTCGCTACAGCAGACAACTTTTACTCGATTGCATCGATCACGACGGACAGCTTAATTTGGCGAGTGCACACGCTGTTATCGTTGGCTTAGGTGGATTGGGCAGCTTAACCGCGCGCTATTTAGCAGGCGCAGGCGTGGGCAACATTACACTTATAGATGGTGACACCGTCGACATTAGTAATTTGCAGCGCCAGATAAGCTACAACGAAATGCACCTAGGCGAGCTTAAAGCCAAGTCGCTTTACAATGAGTTGCGTAAAGTGAACTCGCATTTAAACATACAGTTTAAAAGCTTATTTGCTGATAGTAACAACTTACCAACCTTGATTGCATCAGCCACCTGCGTACTGGATTGTACCGACAACCTGACGGTACGAAGACAGATAAACCTGGCGTCATTTCGCGCCTCTATTCCGCTTTTTATTGCCGCAGCCAGTGGGCTTACCTGGCAAGCGCTGAACTTGCCTCAAAACTCAGCCACCTGCGGTTGCTACGAGTGTTTAGTGAATAATGTTGCCGTACGCGAAGATTGCGTTAGCAAAGGTGTACTGGGCCCCGTAGTAGGCATGGCAGCATGCCACCAAGCTACCCAAGCCTTGTTATTTCTGGCAAGAGGCTTCGATGCCGATATTAAATGGGGCCACTACGTAAACGCCCATGCAGGCCAAGGCACGCTGCAAAGTTTCAAGCTTTCCCCCTCTTCTTCTTGTGAGGTATGCCAATGACCCAAATTAACATTAACGTGAACAATCAACCAATGAGCGTGATTTCTCCTATATCACTTAGTGAATTAATTGCCCTTAAACAATTGAAAGACGAAGGCACTGCCGTTGCCAAGAATGCCGCCATTATCAGCAAGCAAGAATGGCCGACGACGTATTTAAGTAACAACGATACCGTGGATATATTTACCCTAGTGGCAGGAGGCTAAAATGCTAACACTCGCAAATCACACCTTCCCTTCCCGCCTGTTAACTGGCACTGGCAAATTTAGTAACCCAGACACCATGAAAAGCGCGGTACAGGCAGCCAAGAGCAGCATGGTGACCTTGGCAATGAAGCGTGTCGCCAGCCATAGCTCACAAGATGAAACGCTTTCGGCATTAAAAGCATTGGGCGTTACGCTTTTGCCGAATACGTCGGGAGCTAAGAACGCTAAAGAAGCCATATTCGCCGCTGAACTTGCTTATGAAGCATTAGGTAGCCCTTGGGTGAAGCTGGAAATTCATCCAGACCAACGCTACTTGTTGCCCGACCCCATCGAAACCCTGCTTGCCGCAGAGGCACTGGTTAAAAAAGGGTTTCACGTTTTGCCTTACTGCGGAGCAGACCCCGTTTTATGTAAACGCTTAGAAGAGGTAGGCTGCGCTGCCGTTATGCCATTGGGCGCGCCTATTGGCAGTAATCAGGGTTTACAAACCAAACCCTTTTTGCAAATTATTGTTGAGCAAGCGTCGATACCCGTCATTGTAGATGCAGGCATTGGTAAGCCAAGCGAAGCTATGGCGGCCATGGAACTGGGAGTAGACGCGGTACTGGTAAATACGGCCATCGCCACGGCTAAGGACCCAGTTGCTATGGCAGCAGCTTTCGCAAGCGCCGTAGAAACGGGGCGAAAAGCCTTTGAAGCTGGACTTGGTGCTACCAGCAGTTTTGCCCAAGCCTCTAGCCCGCTTACCGCCTTTTTGGAGCCGGCGGTATGAAGGTAGCGCAGGCATTAATGCAGCAAGACTTGTCGCATGTGGCTATGTCGATAAACAGCAAAACAGCAGGCGACGTAGAACGAGCGCTAGGTAAAGATACACTTTCTTTAGACGACTTCATGGCACTGATCTCTCCCGCTGGCGCTAAGTACTTAGAAGCCATGGCCTATCGCGCTAAAGCAATGACTCGCCATCGCTTTGGCAATACCATGCAGCTGTTTGTGCCTTTGTATTTGTCAAACTTGTGTGCCAACGAATGTACCTATTGCGGCTTTACCATGAGCAACAAAATAAAGCGCAAAACCCTGTCTATAAGCGAAGTATTGACCGAAATTGAAGCCATCAAAGATTTAGGCTTTTCACAGGTATTGCTGGTTACTGGCGAACATGAAACCAAAGTGGGGATGGAATATTTTGAGCAAACACTAAGCGCCATTCGCGAAAAGGTGAGCTACCTTATGATGGAGGTACAACCTTTAAAGCGTGAGCAATATGAAACCTTGAAGCACCTGGGCTTAGACGCAGTGTTAGTGTATCAAGAAACCTACTCACCGCAGCACTACACTAATTACCACACTCGAGGTAAAAAACAGGACTTTTTATGGCGCTTAGAAGCCTCCGATCGCATAGGAAAAGCCGGCATTGATAAAATAGGCATTGGCGCACTACTGGGTTTAGGCGACTGGCGGGTTGATAGCGCCATGACCGCCCTTCACGGCAAGTTAATACAGCAACACTACTGGCAAAGCCGTGTATCCATTGCTTTTCCGCGCCTTCGTAGCTGTGAAGGTAACAGCACCGGGGGCAATGCCCACACCAACAGTAAACTCCCTAACGAGCGAGATCTGCTGCAGCTAATATGCGCCCACCGCATTTTTAACCCGCAAGCAGAACTCTCGCTGTCTACCCGAGAGTCGGCGGTATTTCGGGATGGCGTAATGCCGCTTGGCATAACGTCTATGAGTGCAGCCTCGCAAACACAGCCTGGCGGTTACAGCGCCCCATCGAAAGCGTTAAATCAATTCGATATTGACGACAACCGATCTGTATCAGATGTCGTGAGCGCACTTTCAATGAAAGGATTGGAGCCCGTATGGAAAGACTGGATGCCGTTTACAGAACGTGTTTAAGCGCAAAAATACCTGTATTTTTCGTTTGGAGACTCGCGCTAAAAGAGCGCACTTTTAATGGATTAATCGATTAGTTTTTGTAAGGGAAAATAAGAGAAAATTTGTTTTGCTTTCGTGCAAAACCCTCCGTACAATCCGCCCAAATTTTAGCCAGACACTTTACCTATGCGTCTGGCTTTTTTGTCTCATTTATCTCATATTAGATTTATCAAAACTAAAGGGCAGTGCGTTGGATACCGTTGAATTTATTCAAATTCGTAGATTTATAGTGAAGCTAGGCAAAATGCTGCACAAGTACGGTACCCCTGCGTTCCGTCTTGAAGCTTACCTAGGTGAAGTCGCTAAGTATTTAGGCGTACACGCTTCATTTATTTCAACGCCAACTTCACTGACTTTTGTTATCTGGAGTGACCGTCACGAAGACGAATATAACCACGCTGCGCGTTTGCTTCCTGGTGAACTAGACATGAACGCGTTGTCGCTCACCGATGAATTGGCCAGTGAACTGCTGTCGGGCAAATTAACCTTAAGTGAAGCTGACAAGCGCTTAAATGAAATAGATGCCATGGGCAGCCCTTATGGTAAATGGGTTACAGGCGTTGCCTTTGCTATGGCCACCGGCGCGTTTGCTATGCTAATGGGTGCGAGCTGGAGTGAAATTGGCTGGTCGGGTGCCTTGGGTATTGTGGCTTATCTTTGGACCTTATGGGCACAGCAGTCTAAACGCGTAAACTTGATGCTAGAGCCTGTCACCGCGTTCGTTGGCGGCATTCTTGCCTGTGCTATTGGTCAATACGTTGACCCGGGCATTAACATTCCGCTGGTTGTGCTTTCATCGGTGATTGTATTTGTACCCGGACTAGCGCTGACAATGGGCCTTGCCGAGCTTTCATCGCGAAATATGGTGTCGGGCACGGCTCGTACTATGGACGCCATCATGCAGCTGTTTAAGCTATATTTCGGTGCTTTTTTGGGTGTGTCAGTGGGCTTTAGTGCGTTTGGTGAAAACGTGTATACCCCTGCAGAGTCGCTGCCTTACTGGGCTACTTGGCTAGCGGTATTCTTGCTGTGTATTGCCCTAGTTGCGATATTCAGAACGCGTATTAAACACATTCCATGGGCATTGGCAGCAGCATTTATTGCCTACAGTGCTACCGCATGGAGCTCTGACTACATGAGCCCTGGGCTAGGTGCATTCGTGGGTGCATTTGCGTTAGGCATTTTTGCTAATGCGTTCACCCGCATTGCTAACCAACCCGCGACCATTGTGGCTATGCACGGACTTATAGTGCTGGTGCCGGGGTCTAAGACCTATATTGGCTTGAACTCGTTTATGACGGGCCAAGACTTTGTGAAGGCAGACCATTTGGGACAGGAAGTATTTCTTATTTTTATGTCGCTAGTGGCGGGATTAATCTTTGCTAACGTGGTGGTGCCCACCAAAAAGGCACTATAACGTTAATACAATAACCTAAGGGTTTCACGCTAGAGCTCGGCTGGTGCCACTAGGCTGCGCAAAATCACTACCGCAGCCTAACAAGCAGGCAAGACGCGCTATTTAAGTAACTTGATCAACGCTCGCCCTAAACGGGCGTTGAGCGCACCTGCAGCAATCGCTTCAGCAGAATTTTCCATAAACTTCGCCGACAAGCTGCCGCCAATTTGATTGGCAACTTCGTCGGTAGCTAAGTCAAACACGCCTTGCGCCGCAATGTTTTGCGCCAACACTTTAAGCAACTTCCAGTTCCCTGCTGTACTTGGCCTTAGTCCATACACGCGGGCCATACGACGAATGGTACGAAAGCTAATCCATACCACAGCAAAAGTTTGAATAAGATTATTTGGGCTTATAAACGCAAGGCTTCCGGCGGTCACCGACTCTTTATTCAGCACCTTGTGCGCCTTTTCCTGAACCGGTTTTAGTACCGTGTCTTCGTACAGGCCTAATCTTTCTGAGCCTGTCATGTCATCTTGAAGCTGCTGCTTATAACGGTCGAAACAATGCGCTGCGTAAGAGCCCCGCGAAAAGCGTTTGCCGTGCTGGCTTAGCACGCGATCAATTTTCTGTGGCGATGCTTCTGTTTGCGCTGAAGGCTTTTGTTTCGCTGAAGGCTCTGCTCCCTTGCTAGCCAGCAAGTCTCGGATAACGCTTGCATCTTCCATCGCCGTATTTACTTGCTTGTAGCCTCGCCACTCTTTAAAACTCAAAAAGCTAAAGCAGCTAACAAACCCAACTAATAGCGCGCCTAGTACACCTGTACCGATGGGGTGCTCAGAAACGTTTGCCGCAAGGGTGGTATAAGCTTCAAAAACGAAAAAGCCAATTAATGAAACAACGCCAAACCCTAATGTTGCCGCACCTAACGACAGGCCACCTTTTTTAGTATCCACTTCCCATACATCCTCGGTAACTTGTTGCGGAAGTTTGGTTTCAGGCTGCGCTATGTCTAAGGTTTGTGTTTTAACTTTGGTTTTGTACTGCGGTTTTGTTACCGCATCACTTTCATTGTCGTTATTAGGTTTACCATATCCAGTCACCGCATTATGCTGATCTTCCTCACCGGCATCGCCGTAAATTGCATCGCGTCTTAGCGTAGACTGGCTTGTTTCTTCTGGGCTTTCGTCAAATGTATAAGGTTTATCGCTCATTCTTACTCTCCTTTGCCCAGTAAAAACTGAAGCAATCTATCTACGCCCTTACCCGCTAAAATACGCGCCTTAAAATCACTAGGCACACTCACATCAGGTACTGGAAAATGGCTGCCCTCTTCCATCTCTTTCAGTGTGCTGGGAATAGGTTCGAACGTAGATTCTACATAGCGGCCATCAGTGTCTTTATAACGAATAGCATCGTCGTTACTACCTTCGTCGGTTACTTGCATGCTAGACACTAAAAAATGCTCGAATTGTATGGGTTTACCATCGAACCGTGCTCTGGCTCCTTCGGTAATTTGGGTAAGTAAATTAAGTAAGTTAGCGCGCTGACTTACAGGCACAAGATCAGACTTAGTGGCAACAAACGCCACTCTGCCTATTTGTTCTTTTTTCAGCACATTGCGTGAAAACCACGTGCTTTGCCCGTACACAAAGGTGTCGGCCAAATGACTCAGAGTTTCTTTTAACTGATACAAATGCTGTCTGCTGTGGTTAAGCCCTTCAAACAAATCGACTAGAATAATTTGTTTGTCGGTTTCCTTGAAAATGGACTGCTTTAGCGGCGTTAACCACCCACTTTGGAATTTAGCAAAGTGCTTGTCGAATATTTTAAACCAAGGATGTGATACATCGCTGGTGATGCTAGACGGAAGCGGCGCAAAACCAAAGGCCTGCCAATCGAAGTCGCTCGATTCCAATAAAAAACTGCCCGGTTGAAGAAGCGAGATGCCGTTGGCCTTCGCTTCTACTAAATAATCGCGATAGGCATTAACCAGCAGCTGAATACGCTGTTCGGTTGGCTCTTGCTCAAAATCAAACTGATTAACAAACGCTTTCCACTGGTTGGCAAAATACTGCTGCGGCCCACTGCTAAGCTGAGCCCACGCAGAGTCTGACCAATGAGCATAGGTTTTACTTAGCATGGGAATGTCGGTCACCCATTCTCCAGGGTAATCGATAAACTCAAACACCACATCGCTATGAGGCAATACATGACGCTTCAATGAGGCGGTTTCTTTTAAACGCACCACCAGCTTAAAACCGAATGCTTCTTCGGTGGCTTTAGGCCACTGGCCGTTTTCAAGATCAGCAATGTTATGTATATGCGGGAACGGTTTGTAGCCTTCAATGGGCTCTATGCGCATATCAAGCACTTGGGATGGCGGCAAATAACGTAGCAAAGGTAAACACGCATAGCCCTCTTCACTACGGCTTTTCAGCATAGTGATAAGGCTGGTGAACAGCATAGATTTACCGCTTCGACTTAGCCCGGTAATGGTGAATCGGTGGGTTTCTTTGTTAAACACACTGCTAAGTTTGTCGCCAGTTAGCGACGCCATTGCCCGAGTCTTGTCAAAAAGCGTAGCGATATTTTTTTGCATTATTTTGTTTGTATTCTGCCTTTGCAGTTCCTATTCCCTTAAACCTAAACCTTTAAAAATAATATCCAGAGAGTGCGGCCTATACATTATTGCCCTCTCGTTATTATAGATATGCCTATAGGATTAATGTGGTTATTAAGGGGGAAAAGCAAGGGCAGTGCCAGCTAAACACGCCGCTTCGTAAATAAGTAACGCTAACGACGGCTAATAAACTAATGCTCGCGAGTCTTATTGAATAGCTTTTTCTTTATGCGATTTTTACTGGAATGCCAGTGATTCTTAGGTTTTCGCGGCGCGTTTTCAATAACGTGTTCAAAATCGATATCCGATTTTTTGGTGGGCGGAACGTGAGCACAAAAGAATGTATCAATATGTGACTGGGCCAGCTTCTTTAAGCTTTCGCGGTATTGGTTTGGGTGACATAACGGATATGGCGGTACTAGTTCACCTTTCACCTGTACCAATACATCGGCAATGTAAGCCTGCTGCGTGGGAATGTGCTTTAGCGTTAAATCGTGGTCGGTATGACCCGGCGTGTACATAACCTGCCAGTCAGGAAAACCGGGCAGTAACTGATTGTCGGCAAGCGTCATATCTGGCGCTAGTATTGGATTGTACCAAATAGGCATTCTTGGCTTGCCAATACGATTGGCCACCCACCAGGTTAGCAACAAATCTATGCCGTGAGCAGTACGCCCAGCAAACCCAGCATACCAATTAATCGCTTTGGGATGAGATGCCACCTGCGCACCAGTACGTTCACGTAGTTTAATGGCGCCTCCGGCGTGATCTGGGTGCATGTGTGTAACCACAATCAGCTTTAAGTCACTTAACGGACGACCTAAGGTTTGCGTAATGTATCGACACACGTTGTCTACATCGGCGCGGCTACAGCCATCAAGCAATAGCAACCCCTTGCTGTCTTCAACAAGATAAATATGCTGTATGTAGCCTGCAAGTGTGTGAATATTCATTACTGCTTCCTTTTCACCAAAACACGCGCCAACCACGGTATCTGACATACCTCATGTACGCTAGCACTAAACCCCGCTAATCGCTGGCAAAGTGTGGGCTGCGTGATAATGCCTATAGCGCTGAATCCTATCAGAACCTATCTGGTAAGACCAGATTCAGCGAACAAGTGTAGCATTAAATTGCGTAACCACATTAGCCCGGGCTCGCCTTCCTGCTGGCTATGCCAGTAAAGGTGTGTTTCCAACGCAGGTAGCTGATACGGCAGCTTGGTGCTAATCAGGTTATCATCGCTTACCGCATCAGCCACAGAGCCTGGCAAAGTTAACAAAGCGTTAGTGCTAGCCACCACATCTGCCGCGGCGCGATAGTTTTGGCAACGCCATAATGAAGGACGGCTTATACCTAGCTGCTGCAGCGCAATTTCTTCTACCGACGCCCCTTTTGCCCGGTTCGACACCGTTATATGGCGTGCCGCCACATACTTCTTCTTATCTATATTTTGTGCCAACGGGTTTTGCTTATTCATAAGCACCTTGTAGGTGTCGCGACGCAATAGAGAGTGAGAGATGGGCGCAGCAACAGCGCGACCAATATCAATAACAAGGTGGAGGTTTCGATTTGTTAAGTCTGCCAACATTACATCTCGATGTAAGCGAGTGCTTACTATTTCAACGTTAGGAGCTTGTTTTTCAAGGGTTGAAAGCAGAACAGGTAAAACGCCTAATTCAAGAGACTCTTGCATGGCAATAACAAAGCGCTGATGGCTATGTAACGGGTCGAAGTCGGTAAACTCCCCTAATGCTTTTCGGATATCGCTTAGGGCTTTAAGAATAGCGGGCGCTAACCGTTCGCAGGCCGCAGTAGGCAACATGCTTTGTTTTTCTTTAACAAAAAGTGGGTCGCCCAAAATATCCCTAAACCTGCGCATGGCATGGCTAACGGCCGATGGCGTAATGTGAAGCGCTTCAGCTACGCGGGTCATATTCCTATGCTGCCAAAGCGCTTCAAAAACCTTTAGCAGGTTTAGATCCAACTTCTCGAATTGTCTGTTTTCGAACATTGCCACTACCATGAATGAAATTCACACCATTTAAGGATTATATTTCATTTCATTCACTAAACAACTTTCTCTACTATGCGTTTAACAAACAGTTATCGCACGCTTTAGAGACAGCCCCTACATTTTAACTTGCGGCGACCGAAGTGCGAGATGTGAAGCAAATACTCTCTATATTTATTTAGTACAAATTCAACGAATGTTAAAAGGTGCCCTATGGATTTTTCACATAACGACAAAACCAAAGCCTTACTAGAGAAGCTCGATAATTTTATAGCCGAGCATATAGCGCCAATTGAAGATGAAGTTTACGACTTTCACCACAAAGAGAATAATCACGGCGACTGGAAAAGCTGGAAGCTGCACCCTGGTACTGAAGCGCTTAAAGCTAAAGCGCGTGAAGCAGGATTAGCCAACCTGTTTTTACCCGATGCCGAGCTAGGCCAGGGCCTTACCACGCTTGAATATGCGCCTATGGCAGAGCGCATGGGAAAATACCTCTTTGCACCAGAGATTTTTAACTGTAATGCGCCTGATACCGGCAATATGGAAGTGCTGTATCACTTCGGCAGCGGCGCCCAAAAAGAGAAATGGCTTAAACCATTGCTGGCAGGTGAAATACGCTCAGTGTTTGGTATGACAGAGCCTGATGTTGCTTCGTCTGACGCCACCAATATGGCTGCCACCATTATTGAAGATGGCGATAACGTAGTCATTAACGGTAAAAAGTGGTGGTCGACAGGGTTAGGCCATCCTAATGCTGCTATAACTATATTCATGGGCTTATCTAACCCCGATAACGACAAGCACAGTCGCCACAGTATGGTCGTAGTGCCGCTTGATACACCGGGAATTACCATTAAGCGCATGCTAGATGCCTACGGCGATTACGATGCGCCTTACGGCCACGGGGAAATGCATTTCGATAATGTGCGAGTGAGCAAAGACAACCTAATTATGGGTTTAGGCAAAGGCTTTGCTATTGCACAAGGGCGTTTGGGCCCAGGCCGTATTCACCACTGCATGCGCGCTATCGGCATGGCAGAAAAAGCGCTAGAGCTTGCTCTTAAACGCGGTCACGAACGGGTTGCGTTTGGTAAACCAATCATACGCTTAGGTGGCAACTTAGAACGCGTGGCCGATGCTCGCATGGCTATTGAGCAAGCGCGTTTACTCACGCTCCACGCCGCTTGGAAAATTGACAACTTAGGCGTAAAGCACGCTATGACCGAAATATCTGCCATTAAAGTGGTGGTGCCGAATATGCTACAAAGCGTGGTGGATATGGCACTACAAATTCACGGCGGTGCGGGTATGTGTAGCGACTTCCCACTAGCGCGATTTGCCGCTGGTGCAAGAGCCCTTCGCTTAGCTGATGGCCCTGACGAAGTGCATAAAGGCATGGTGTCACGACTAGAGCTTAAGAAATATCAGTAGTTATAATTGAAAAGAAAAATGCGGCTTCATTAAGCCGCATTTTTTATAGGTTAAACAGCTAAACTGGACAGCGCTAGTTGCCTTCTTCGCGCTGCTCAATGCGCTGGTGAATAGCGTCTAGTTTAGTAAAGCTATCAAATAATTCTGGATGGGTGGCAATCAACGCTGCAACGTGCTCGAATGCCTCTTCTCTCGTGTCGTTAGTAAGAAAGCGAATATGATCATCACTGGGTAAGCGGTTCAAATCAATTCCCGGGCCAGTAGACGAGACTTGCATCATCATTGAACGAAAGTCTTTCACATAGCGCGGTTCGCAACTTTTACGGGCAATTTGGCTTCCAATTGGCTTGTGGTATTTACAGATTACGTCGAACTTTGCGACCTCATTAATGCTGTTATACAACTCTAGGAACTCGAAACGCTGCTTGTCGAATGCACGCTTCAGTTGGGGAGAAGTTTTCTCACCCACTACGTCAATTGTTTCGTAGTTTTGTTTATCGGTATGTGCGGCGAGGTGGCCGCCAAGAAAAATACCTAACGTTAGTACTGTCAACTTAATGGCATTTGGGAACACTTTGTTTAAGTGTTTATTCATTTGAAACTCCATCTTCTGAACGTTTTAAAACAATAGCAACTGGTGCAATTTTAATCAATTAATAAAAATTTAAATTAAGAGTCTAGGAAAACTGTTTCATTAAAGAAGGATCACAAACAAAAAATGCGGCCTAAGCCGCATTT